>JAWERH010000242.1:0-2512 GCA_032482215.1 Veillonella sp.
AAATGGCGCGATTGCCAATTCAATACATTTATCTTCATGTGCCGCTTTAGCCCATTGCCCTGTTGGTACCTCTTCTTCAACCATACTAGCGGCTGCCAATTGAGCCTCTATTTCTGAAGCATCAAACAAGCGCGTTTCATCCAATACAGATGGGCCTTCTGCTGTTTTAATCTCATCGACCCCACCGATCATTTGTGTAGCCTCAATATGTTCTGCTTCATCAGCTTCAAGAGCCTCTACAGATTCGCCCATAGCAATCGTATCCTCTACAGAATTAGCTCGATTGCGAAGTTCATCTGTAACAGCATCAAGAACAATAGTCTTATCCATCAATGGAGTGGCATGATGCTCACCATTTGAGAGTCCCACATCAGAAACTGCAGTCATTACAATAGTTTCATCCATACCATGTTCTGTCGAATTATATTATCTTGAATAGGTTCTTGTCCTTTTAAGTCCGCTTGACCTAATTTAGTCTCAGTCTCGCCTGCATGGTGACCTAAGGCCAAGGAATATCCTGTTTCGGAGTCTTCCACATGTAATTGATTGCCATCTCGTCGGTTATAAGATGTATCTTCATGAGTTACCATAGATTCAGAAGCATTATAATCTTCATTATCCTCTAACACAGAGGCCGTATACACATTGGTTCCACCTTCATGTGTAACAGTTACATCGCCTACCCTAGATTCATTAACGGACTTTTCTCTATGATGTTCACCATCAAACTTAGTAACAGATCTATCATGGTGCTCATCTTTAGCTTGGCTTTCACTATCATTACGATTAAAAACGGCGTAACAAATGGCAAAAAATCCAAGCGCCACTACAGCTAATACAAAATATGGTATTACGTTTGACATACTATCCCCCTACATCAACGCTTCATTATATGCAGCACGTTCACCACCAATGCTCTTAGGTCGAACACGACAAGCAGTTACATGAGCCTCACCAATTTCTTTAATACTGAGGCGCACTGGTACAGTAACATGTTTCATATGCATACCTATGAAAGTGTCCCCGATGTCGATACCTGCATCAGCTTTAATAAATTCAACCATCACTGGATCGTCAAAACGTTCATAGGCAGTAACAGCCATGGCTCCACCTGCATGACGTTGAGGTACTACATTAACCTCTTCCTCCCATGTTACTGCACTACGTTCCATAACAAGAGCTCGATTAATATGCTCACAGCATTGAACGGCCAAATTAAGACCTTTAGCTTTAACAGCTTTATATATTTCATCAAATAGGATCTGAGCCACATCAATGTGGGAATCAGTGCCAATTCTCTTACCCATAACTTCGCTAGTGGAACAACCCACCACGAATAATTGACCTTCTCGAACCTTTGCCAAATCTAGTAATTCAGCCATCGCTGTACGCACTGACTGACGAATAGTTTCTACAGAAGTCATGATATCGCCTCACTCACTTTGAATGTATAAATCTATATGTATATTATCACAAAATGGACAGAATCGGTAGACTTTACTCTACTAAACAAAAGTGAATCTAACATAATAATATATAAACTATAAAAGTAATTTCATATATTACTATCATACTAATAAACAATGTAATGATCATTAAATATATACATACATGTACAGTGATAATTATTGAACCTCTATAGATAAAAAAGAGGCTTGCATTAGCAAGCCTCTTTCAATCACTCAACGGTGATATTAGATTTTTCTATAAGGTTTTTGGCCTTGTTCGTAGAAGTTGTTACCTTCAGTATCGCCAACTACGATGCAAGGGAAATCTTCAACTGTCAATTCAGCCAAAGCTTCTGGACCAAGTTCACCATAAGCAAGTACTTCGTATTTTTTGATGGATTTTGCAATCAATGCTGCAGCGCCACCAACTGCTGCGAAGTATGTGCGACCAGAAGTTGTAGGACCAGCGGAACCAATTGGGTCACCAGGTTTTGCAGGTGTTGGGCCAAGGTAGTAAACGAATTTGTTAGTCCAATCGATTGGTAATTTTTCGCCACGTGCTAAAGCTTCAGTCATAACTTTATGAGCAGCGTCACGAGCGGAGTAAATTTTGCCAGTAATAAGAACGCTATCACCAACTTTTAATTTACGGGAAAACTCTTCATTATATTCTTCAGTATTAATGCGAATTGTTTCAGCCATTGTAATTACCTCCTACCGATTAAAGTACTACGTGTTTATGACGAGCAGCATGACACATAATAGTAACAGCAACAGGAAGGCCGGCGATATGAGTTGCACCCCATTCGATGTTTACACCGATACAAGTTGTTGTGCCGCCCAATTGTGGACCGATACCAGTTTTGTTAACCATTTCCAAAATTTCTTCTTCCAATTTTGCATACTCAGGATCTTTGTGAGGAGTGCTAATATCGCGAAGCAAAGCTTTTTTGGACATAACAGCTGCTTGGTCCATAGTACCACCAATACCAACGCCAAGTACGATTGGAGGGCATGGGTTAGGGCCAGCATGTTTTACGATTTCAAGAACTGCATTTTTAACG
>JAWERH010000243.1:0-1954 GCA_032482215.1 Veillonella sp.
TATTAAATTGACTATCCACACTGCAAAACCAGGTATGGTTATCGGTCGTGGTGGTGCTGGTATCGAAGATATCAAAAAAGCAATGACTCGTTTCACTGACAAACAAGTGGACGTTAACATCGCAGAAATTAAACAAGCAGACATGGATGCAATTTTGGTTGCAGAAAACATTGCTGGCCAATTGGAACGCCGTATCGGTTTCCGTCGTGCAATGAAACAAGCTGTAGGTCGTACAATGCGCTTAGGTGCAAAAGGTATTAAAATCATGGTAAGCGGTCGTCTTGGCGGCGCTGAAATCGCTCGTAGCGAATCCTACCGTGAAGGTTCTATTCCTTTGCATACACTTCGTGCAGACATCGACTACGGTACTGCTGAAGCTCATACAACATATGGTTGTATCGGCATTAAAGTATGGATTTACAAAGGTGAAGTTTTGCCAGAAGCAAAACAACCTGCTAAGAAGGAAGAAGGTGGCAAGTAATGCTTAACAGTGTCTCATGGTGAGTTCGGCTTGGTAGCATGCGAACCATCTTGGATCACTAACCGTCAAATCGAAGCTGCCCGTATTGCTATGACTCGTTATATCAAACGTGGTGGTAAAGTATGGATTAAAATTTTCCCTGACAAACCAATCACAGCTAAACCAGCTGGTACTCGTATGGGTTCCGGTAAAGGTTCTCCTGAATACTGGGTAGCAGTAGTTAAACCAGGTCGTGTAATGTTTGAAATGGACGGTGTGCCAGAAGCTACAGCTCGTGAAGCTATGCGTCTTGCAAGCCATAAACTTCCAATCAAATGCAAATTTGTTGTTAAGGGTAAAGAATTGGGTGGTGACGTAAATGAAGGTTAATGACATTCGCAATATGAGCGCTGCCGAAATGGAACAAAAAGTTTCCGGTCTTAAGGAAGAGTTATTTAACCTCCGTTTTCAGCTTGCAACAGGTCAATTAGAAAATCCTATGCGCATTCGTGAAGTTAAGAAGACAATCGCTCGTATTAAAACTGTACAACGTGAAGTTGAACTTAAATCTGAAAACGCATAATAACAGATTTGTTAAAGGTTGAAAAGGAGGCTTAAAATCGTGGCAGAAGAAAGAAACGTACGTAAAGTCCGCGTAGGTAAAGTTGTTAGCGACAAAATGAATAAAACTGTTGTTGTTGCTGTAGAACGTAAAGTACCTCACGCATTATATAACAAGCCAATGGTTAGCACTAAACGCTTCAAAGCTCATGATGAAAACAATGAGTGTCAAATTGGCGATACAGTTAAAATTGTAGAAACTCGTCCACTTTCTAAAGATAAATGTTGGAGAGTTGTTGAAATTCTTGAAAGACAAAAATAAGAGTGATGTAAGGAGGAATAGACGATGATCCAGCAACAAACAATTTTGAATGTTGCCGACAACACTGGTGCAAAACGTATTATGTGTATCCAAGTCATGGGCGGTTCTTATCGCAAATTCGGCAATATCGGTGACGTAATCGTTGCTTCTGTAAAAGATGCATCACCCGGTGGCGTTGTCAAGAAAGGCGACGTAGTTAAAGCTGTTATTGTTCGTTCTAAAAAAGGTATCCGCCGTCAAGACGGTTCCTATATTCGTTTCGATGAAAACGCAGCAGTAGTTATTAAAGAAGATAAAACCCCTCGTGGTACTCGTATCTTCGGACCTGTAGCAAGAGAACTTCGTGAAAAAGACTTCATGAAAATTGTTTCCTTGGCTCCAGAAGTATTATAAGAAGGAGGAACGCAGCATATGGCTAAACTACAAATCAAAAAAGGCGATACAGTTGTTGTTATCTCCGGTAAAGATAAAGGTAAGCAAGGTACAGTAATTGCAACTGAACCTAAAAAAGAACGCGTATTTGTTGAAGGCGTTAACACTGTAAAACGTCACACAAAACCTTCTCAAGCTAACCCACAAGGCGGCATCGTTACTAAAGAAGCTGGTATCCA
>JAWERH010000244.1:0-1629 GCA_032482215.1 Veillonella sp.
GCGTTCGCCCAACGCTTCGTTCAAACTCTCTAATTCTTCTTGTGAAAGACTTACGAGACTTTTACCTTTCACAATAGGTTTACTAAAAATACGGGATTCATTACGACCGTAAATACTAGAGATACAGATGCCGTTATTGTTGCCATCAAGCAATGTAAGCGCAAAGGACAAATCATTACCGATATTTTCAAAGGCATTATATTTAATAAAGCCAATTTTTTGTATCGTATTGCTTTGAATATTGCGGATCGCTGCTTGCTCGGTCATCATGGTCTCAAGACCCTTTGCAGCATCGCGAATTTCGCTAACCTCTACAGATAATTTACGTTCTAGGCTCGCACCATTGTCTCCTTGCATAAAGAAATCGTATTTCTTTTTAAGGCTCCCTAAGCGAATGTGCAAGATAATACAATACACTAACAACGCTATAACAAGGACGATGGTTGCCATGCCAATCCACGGTTGAATCGATTCGAACATGTATATTCCTTCCTATACAATCATTCAAACTCCAACACTTAATTATACCATTCTTTTTGTGAAAGTTAAATGACTGCATGCAATTTAATTTAATATGTGTAGTTATAAATTAATTATATCTACCCTTTTATTTCGTCAATAAATGGGCTTATCGCTCGTTCTAGTATACCATGTAGAGCGGCTATGAGTATACCGTAATTTACGATTGGTGTGCCTTGTACAACAGCACATTCAATACGTCGTAATACCTCGCGGCGTGTGAGCATACAAGCACCACAGTGGATGATTAAATCATACTGAGATACGTCTTTTGGGAAGGCTCCCCCACTCGTAAATTCTAACTGTAAATCTGTATGACCTTGCTTCTTTAGCAGATTAGGAATTTTTACAGTTCCAATATCATCACATTGACGGCGATGTGTGCAACCTTCACTAATAAGCACCTTAGAACCTGGTTTTAAATTTTTAATCGCCTCTACACCAGCTACTAAGTCCTGTAATTTTCCTTTAAAGCGGGCCATCAAGATGGAAAACGACGTCAACGGAATTCTACGAGGTGTTAGCTCATCAACTCGATCAAAGGCTTGAGAGTCACAGATAACCATCTTAGGTGGGTTCTTAAGAGAATTAATCATAGCTGGTAACTCTTCTGTTTGGCACACTAGCGCTAAGCCTTTATAGTCGAGAATTTCTCGAATTGTTTGTACTTGTGGCAAAATGAGACGGCCCTTTGGCGCTGCGCTATCAATAGGACATACGAGGATGATTGTATCCCCCTCTTCTACTAAGCCCTGTAATAGAGTTTGATCACCTTCTACATCAAGTGGTGTTAATCCGCCCAGAAGATCGAGTAATTCTAAACGTTTAACCTTAGATGTAAAATCAGCAGAACCAATGACAGTAGCTAAATCATATAATCCCTTATGAGTTTCTATATAAGTAGATGCATCTGTTTTATTTTCTATGTTGTTTTCTTTATCATTTTCTTTGTCATTTTCTTTGTCAATTTCTGCATTGATTTCATTTATAAATAATGCAATAGGCACATTATTTTGTTTTAATAGGCCTAACCAATGCATATCATCAGTAGTTGGTTCTTCATCGGTACGAAGTACATAAACAGCGAGGTTAATCTTCTTCACAACCTCT
>JAWERH010000245.1:0-2334 GCA_032482215.1 Veillonella sp.
GTAATCCCTGTAAAACAGGAATATCGCCAATATTTTGATGGTCTTATTCACGACCGTTCTGCAACGGGTCAAACACTCTATATTGAACCGATGCGCTTGGTGAATCTAAATAATGAATTACAAGAGGCTTTGATTGGTGAAGAGCAAGAGGTATTGCGTATTTACCGTGAATTATCAGCCCTTGTAAAACAACATAGTAATGATTTGATGGATGCTTGTGAAAAGGTATCCCACATCGAATTTGTATATGGTAAGGCGAGCCTTGCTATTTCTTATAAGGGTGTACCGGCCATCTTGAGTACTGATAGAACTGTCAATCTCATGAGAGCTCGGCACCCATTAATCCCACCGAATGTGGTAGTGCCTACAAATATTCAATTAGGTACATCGTACCGTATTTTATTGATTACTGGTTCTAATACAGGTGGTAAAACAGTCTCTCTTAAAACATTAGGGTTATTGAGCTTAATGAACCAATGTGGTCTATTTATCCCTGCAGACCACGGCTCAATGTTGCCTATATTCCAAAATATCTTTGCCGATATTGGGGATGAACAAAGTATTGAGGCTAGCCTTAGTACGTTCTCTGCTCATATGACACAAGTTATTTCCATTATTAAACATTGTGGCCCAAATGACTTGGTATTGCTGGATGAGCTTGGATCTGGTACAGATCCAGAGGAAGGTAGTGCTTTAGCTGTATCTATCCTTGAATTCTTCCGTAAAAAAGGTGCCCTTATGATGGTAAGTACCCATTATAATGAGCTTAAAAACTATGCATACCATACAGAAGGAATCGAAAACGGCCATGTAGAAATTTGATGAGCGTACCTTAAAGCCAACGTATCGACTTCATATTGGTGTAGCAGGTAGTAGCCATGCATTGAGTATTGCGGCCCGCTTAGGTTTACCAAAAGATATCGTAACGCGCGCGGCAGAGTATAAATCTCAATTTGGTAGCCATGAAATGGAAGAAGTTCTTTCAGATTTGAATGAGCAACTTCGTAAGGCATCTGAACGGGAAAGAGCGTTAAAGAAAGAGCTTGATGAAACACGTCGCATGCGTGGTCAATTAGAGAAGGAAAAGAAACAGTTTAACGAAAAGCGTAAACAAATCTTAGCCAAAGCTCAAGCTGATGCAGAATCTATGAAACGTAGCTTGCGCGTCGAAGGGGAAGCGATTATTAAGCAATTGAAATCGCAATTCTCTGAAACAAATAAGGATAAGCGTCAATCTGCTATTAATGCTGCACGTAAGGGCATTTCTAATGTACATGTACCAGAAGCCCCAGTAGATGATGATCGTAAGTCCTTGACGGCAGATGCTATTAAGGTAGGCCAAGCAGTATATGTTACATCTTTACGCTCATTAGGTACCGTATTAGCTATCAATGGCAATCGTGTGAATGTAGATATTAATGGACTAACAGCTACTGTAAAGGTTAGCGAATTACAATCTACTACACGTGAAGAAGGAAATAAGCTTGAACGGGAACAAAAAGCAGCTATGCCTAAGACTAGAAAACGTATGGGTGGCTCTGCCGTACAACGCCAAAAAGAGGTTCGTACTGAAATCAATATTCTTGGCCAAACGGTAGATGAAGCGACAGTTTCTGTTGGTAGATTTATTGACCAAGCCTTGCTTGGTGGTGTTAACCAAGTACGTATTATCCATGGTAAAGGTACTGGTGCATTACGAGAAGGTGTACATCAATATTTACGTACCTTACCTCATGTAGCTCATTTTGAAACGGCAGGCTATGACGAAGGTGGTGCAGGGGCTACCAATGTAGTTCTGAAATAAAAGTGTATACTTTCTCTAATTGATCTCTAATTGATCATTGCGTATCTGTATGCTGCGGATAATTATGTAGTTATAAAGCAAATAAAAAAGGTAGTAAGTTCTTAGAGCTTACTACTTTTTTTACGTAAAAGAAAGGAGCGGAACACATGTTCCGCTCCTTTAGCGTATGAGATTAACGATCTTTTTTACTAGACTTTTTACTTTTGGATGAATTAGATTTCTGTTCAGTTGCATCATCTTTTGAGCCACTGTCATCTTTTACAGCTTCATCTTTCGACTTGTCTTTATCGTCTTTTTTGTCTGCTTTTTCGTCCTTAGCAGCTTCTTTTTTAGGCTGTGCTTTTACAGGATTATAATAACCTTCAGAAACAGCTGATTGAGCGCTAGCAGGAACGGAGAAGTCAGATGCAGGGGTGTTGGCAAGTGCATTAGCCATGAATTGGCCCCACATAATAGCAGGTGTGTCACCACCGGTGATGCCTCGTAATGTTTCCGAGCCATAGTCATCACCAATCCAAACGGCAGCTACT
>JAWERH010000246.1:0-3795 GCA_032482215.1 Veillonella sp.
CACGATGATAATTAATATGCCATAAATGATGGCTGCATCGACGAATAATTCAAGGTAGCGCTGGCTATTGCCGCCCATGAGGTCCGCCTTACGCATCATGTCTACAACGCCGACGTTAAAGATGAGGGCCGTTCCTTTCAACATGCCGATAACGAGGTTCGTCAACGGTGGAATGCTCATGGTGAAAGCCTGCGGCAAGATGATGCGCACATAGCTTTGGAACTCGGTCATACCAAGGCTTTTAGCGGCTTCCTTCTCACCAGGCGCCACCGCATCAATACTGGAGCGCATGATTTCAGCACTATACGCCGCAATATGCAATGTAAACACGGCATACACGAATACGAGGCCCGGCACATTTCTCATGTTGAGCCCCATATGGGACATGATTTCTGGCACCCCAAAGTAAATGAGGAATAGTTGTACCAAGAACGGCGTGCCCCGCATGAAGGAGATAAATACAATAAATAATTGGTTTAATACTGGTACCTTCTTGAGGCGAATAATGGCTATAATAGAGCCTAATATAACACCTAAGATGGCAGAAATAACGGTGATGAGCACCGTTACGTGAACATAATTCAAGAGCTGTGGAAACGCTTGGATCATGTAGGACACATCAAAAGTGTTGGATCGAATGTGTAATCCCCACCAAGATATTGTTCAGAAAGTTTTTTCAACGTACCATCAGCACGCATTTCTTTCATCGTTTTATCGATTTTTTCGTTTACTTGTTTCATGTCGTCTGTACGTTTAGACAAGAAGTAGGTTGGTACTACTGCCAATACATCGCCTACAGCTTTGAGTGGCAAACCACGGTCTTTAATAGCAGAGTTAATAACGTATTCGTATTCACCTGCTGCATCGGCACGGCCAGTAGCAACGAGGTTCAATGTTTCAGCACCTGCTTTATCTGTATAGATAATATCAATTGGTGGATTTGCTGTTTCATTGAATTGTTTTACTAATTCGTTAAACTCAGAGGATGTAGTAACGGCGATTTTTTTGCCTTTCAAATCATCTAATTTAGAAATGTCATTACGATCATTTTTCACCACTAATTTACGTGTGGAGTAGTTATTAACCTCATTTGTGTAATAGTATTTTGATTCACGTGTTGGGTTACGACGCATTTGGTTAGCGATCATATCTACTTGGCCTGCATCCATTGCTACGAAGGCAGCGTCAACGGCCATCGGCTTGAAGTTGAAGTGAAGGTCTGGATTACGACGTTCAATTTCTTTCAACAACTCTACGTCAAAACCTGTAAGGTTGCCGTTATCATCTGTGTAGGAATAAGGACGAACTGTACCGCGTGTAGCTACGTTAATCACTTTTGCATCTGGATTTACTTTCGTCTCCTTAGATGTATCATCGCCACAGCCAGCTACCACGAGCACGCCTAGTGCCAATGCGCCAATGGCAAATAATTTCGTCAATTTCTTTGTATTAAACATGTAAAACTCCTTCTTTTCGCAATGTTTGCAGGAATGGCTCTACCTTATCAGTATTGGTAAAAGCCTCAATCATTCTATCTATTTGTTTTGTCTCTAAGGTGAGACCTAATTTAATGCGTATATCCTCTAATGTAAGAGGATTATTCGGCGATCCTTTCGGATTGTTCACCGTCTCTGTGAAAGTCTCTCCATTCTTTAAGGTAACGGTTACCTTTGTAATCCGCTCTGTTTGGGATACCTTCGGCAAGTCATAGACACGTTCTATACGATTCATATAGTCTCGTACTGATTGGTCTATGCTATCAATCTTAAATAGTTCATCCTGTACCGCTCCATACGCAAGGACTTGGTACACGATGTACTCTATGGAAAACTGCCCTTCTCGACCTGTTGTTGGCGCTGTATACCGCAATGCTGCATCAGCACCAGGCGGGAAGTGTACAGTAACTCTATCTATATCATCCCAAAGGGAAGAAACGAGGGTGGCACATAGTCTACGTTTACCTTGCTCCTCTGCATCTGGTGAAACGTTGTAGTGCTTAGACACATACGAAGAAGATGTAGTATATATACTATGTGCCACGGTTTCTGCTGCTTCAGCGCCACAAATACTTTCATCCATAAACCAGGGTCAATGAGTTGCCCTGGCGCTAGCCAACGACTAGCGATGTCATTTGATGTAACAGTAATATTACCGATGGTCTTAAACCAACCCCGTTCAGGGTCAAATGGTTTTGTACTTGTTTGAAGTGATGTATGTTGTAACAGTTCGTAAGCCCATACGCCATTGCGTGCTGCTAGTCCCGCATGGAGCGGCTTACCATCTGTACCACTTTGAAAGAACATGCCCGCCGATTGAGTAGCAGCCAGAGACAGGAGCTGAGCCAAGCTTTCACCATGAAGGCCTCGCAAAGCGCCTATAGCGGCCGCCGCCCCAATAACACCAACGGTCCCCGTAGAACGAGCACTGCCAGTAAAGCAGAGTATAAAACAGTACTGAAGTGACCCGCCAAATTTGCCTGGGCATCATCAAAATCAAGATAATGGGAGGCAAAACCATAATACATAGCCTTGTCGGCTTGTTTAACGGTTAAATAGTTGTCATAACCATCTACATTAGCTGTTTTATCCTGATTAGTAGATGTATCCTGATTAACAGTTATATTTTGATTAGCCCCTATAAACCGAGCTAAGTCCTGAACGGCTTGTTCCGTCTCAGCGGAGGCTAAGGACGCCAGATAATCTAGAAAAGCAATGCGAGCCACTGACAGGAGGTCCTCACGGTTCGTCACATCCGTTTGTTCTATGTAGTTCACAATCGTCTGTGTTACTAAATCCATGGGTTCCCTTTCAGTTATTTAAACTTAATCTATTATTTACCAAATTTTTCAGCACGGTCATTTGGTTCTAACCAAATGGAATCGTCTGGACCTTTGGGAATAAGGCGTGGTAGATCTTCAAACGGCGTATGGTCTACGTAGTAGAAACGTTTACGCATGGAGTCGAAGTCTGTTGTACCACCGAATGCTGGATTGGAGTACAAGTCCTTCGCGTAGTTCCAAAGGTTTGGATAGTCTACGAGGCGTTTTTTGTTAACCAAGTATTTTTGGTAGAACACAAGGTCAAAGCGTGCCAATGTTGGGAAGATACGAATGTCTGGATCTGTAATCGTATCACCCATCAAGTAACGTTGCTTGCTAAGGCGTTCTTCGAGCCAGTCTAAGCGAGCAAAGATACGGTCATAGTAGTATTCGTAATCTTTTTGGTTTGTTACGAGAGCTGCCAAGTTTACCGCCAAGTTGAAGTCAGCGTAGATGATAACGTTCAATGCATCGATATCGGCACGCAATTCTTCTGGGTAAATATCTGGTGCATCAGGAGAGATGAAATCTTTAAAGCCCAATGCTAATTCTGTAGTCAATGCATGGTAATCGTTGTTTACTACTGCACCAGTTGTAACATCTACAATGGCTGGTACTGTAGAACGTGCGTCGTAATTAGGATCACCTTTGCGGTACGCTTCACCTAAGGAGTGAATGCCCAATACAGGGTCCTTTTCGTCTTTATCAAGGGTAAAGAACCAGTCTGCAATAACGCCTGCTGGACGCAATGGATCAACTGTGCCTTTAGAAATTACTGTATCTAGGCCAAGTAAATCAATGGCAATGGCAATGCGGTGAGCCCAAGGACAATGCTTAGACCATACAAGACGGTAACGGTCTTTTTCTACAGGTAAAAACCCTGGTTCACTGCCAAAAGGTGTTGTGAATTGAGGTTCTTCGCTATCAGAATATTTTTGACGACGGTTAAAATTCGAAGCATCTTTACCTTCATACTC
>JAWERH010000247.1:0-1615 GCA_032482215.1 Veillonella sp.
TAAAATCGTTTCTAGAACACTCATTGGACCAACATGTTTGAAACCATGATCGATAAAATTACCACCTTGTGCTACGTATTGAACCTTACCAGCAGTAACAATACCATCATTGCCAGATAGACGAGTGATTTGTAATACATCATTACTTAATTCTGTAGTATCCCAAGTTTCAACAAAAGGTTTCATTAGGTTTTCAAAGGCTTCTAATTCACCTTCTTCACCAACAAACATAATATCTACATTGTTAGCGCGGAAAATTTTACGAGCTACTTCAGCTAATTTTTCTGGTAATAATGGCAATGCTGCAGGATTAGATGCTAGTTCACTAATTTTTTGATAATATCCTAAATTACCATTATCTCTAAACTTGCCAACTGCAGAAACTTGAGCCATAACGCGTTGACTTACGATGGAATTACCACGGCGGAATGCTTCATTATCCCAAATGGCTTTACTTTCTTGAACAAGTTCAGTCAAACGTTGATCATCGCTATAATCTGCTTTTTGAACTACTTCATTAATCAAGCGACATAAATCAGGTAATTTAGAATGTAATGCTTTCGCACGTACAATCATAAGAGGCGTAAATTCATCACGCTTACCATCTTTACTAATGGCCGTAATATCAGAACTTAATCCACCTAAATTCATATTAATATCTTTAGCCAGTGCTTCATAACCGCGTTCAGATGTATCAATACGACCGAGGATATCACTTAAAATATCAGCGTAGAATAGTTCTTCCTCAGTGAGGCAGTTCAATTTAAAGTACAAACCCACATAATTGATACCTTTTGTAAAAGTAGGAACAAAGTGAACTGTAGTATTGCCAATTTTACTTTCACGGCGTTCTACGGCTTCAATATTAGGATTTAAATCAGACAACTCGAGCAAAGGAATAGACGCTAGAGCTTCATCGCTATCTGGTGTTTCTTGACGAATTTTTAGGCGTTTTGTTTGCTCTACAATTGCTTCGATTTCTTCAGAGGTCATATTAGCTTTTACTGTAGCTAAATGTTCTTTAACCTCTGCATCTTTACGTTCTTGAAGACCACGTTCAGGATAAATAGATACAAGAACTTTATGGTTATTATTCAAGATGGAATGACGAATTAAATCTTCGAAATATGTGCCAGCTAAACCCTTGCGAATATTTGCTAATGCCTCTTCATAGTGTAATAATTCCAATGGATCGTTATCATATAGCCAATTATCCATCATACGGATAATATAGGCTAAACCAATAGGACGACCACCAAAATCGCTTTCACGAAGAGCAAATTCAATGCTATTTAAAGAAGCCTCTAATAACTCTTTATCTAAGCCCTTATCACATAACTCTTGTAATGTAGACTCTACAATACGTTGCAAGTCAGCTTGTTTATCTAGATTAGAACCTGTAGCTTGTACTGTCCACATAGGTTGACGAATGCTATCTAAGTAATAGCCACTAACATCAGATCCGATACCAGCTTTTACCAACGCCTGTTTAAGAGGTGCTGCAGGAGATGTTAACAAAGCATGTGTTAACACTTCAAATGCCAAGCTATGTTCTGGTGTTACATCCGGCAATACGTAAGCAAAGGAATGCAATGTACGATTATCTGTTGGCTCC
>JAWERH010000248.1:0-2103 GCA_032482215.1 Veillonella sp.
CTTCACATATATTACCCCTTACATATATACAACGTATCTATCTATACATATACGTAGCATCCATATGCAACTTCCCCTTTTATCATGCAATTACAATCCCTACGGATGCTATACTTCCCCCTGTATCACATAAGTATATGGCCTATCTTATTATATTTAGACCTAGTCTGAATATAATATACTAATCTTCTTAAATACAATGCAAAAGAACCCTCTCATAGACGCTAGAGGTAAACCTATCTTCGTTTTGAATATAGGATATACCCATTATGTGTATCTATAAGAGGGCTCTTTTGTATGTATATGGTTGTATTGAATGGGTTAATTTATTTTCTAAAGTACCCAAGGTATTCTAATCGCACTAAAACTTCGTTTAGGTATTGTTCTGTAGGAACTTTATAGGTGTAGCCATCCTTGGTCGTACGCTGTACAGTTAAGTTATCGTCATCCATGATCTGTATTAAACTTTCACGAGATGTAGGTTTAGCTAGTAATTTAGCAACATATAGTACGCCATTATCGATACTTTCATCGATTTGATTATACATATTGCCAAGAGCTGTATATTGGGTGCCACCATCTTCGACGAGTGTTTTTAAATAGTTGATGAAAGGCTCAGGTATAAAACATTAAGATTACCTAAGATGATTAGGAACAATAGGCGTTGATAGAGTTGGTTATTATCGATGTTGTAACCAGGGTAGGTACTGTTGATATGATTTATAACATCTTGTACCGTGAATTCTTTAGTTGTATCCATTAGCTCTTTGATTGCAATGTAGACGGTATTAGTCCAGTCCGATGGAACACCTTTTTCATTGGCAGAATTAGCAACATAATATAGGCTATTTAAAATATTGATTGTTACTGTTTCATCATGATTAATAGTAGATTCGTTGGACTGTTTTGTTAATAGACTCATGCGAAACTGTGTATCATATACATAGTCGTAGAACTGCTCCTTATCTATATAATGACCATTGGATAAGGTGCGGATATTGTTCGCTACATCATCTGAAAGCCACGTAATAAATGACCGTTGTAGTACTTCATCACCAATATAGGCACATCTCTGATTTTGGGCACGCTCTATAAATTCAGATACGTATACAGGATCATTAAAGGTTTCTAAATATTCGTGGGCTACATAATAGTCGCTAGAGTTTAGTACGTGATGAATATTATTGATCTTATAATCCGATTGCGTACGAGACCGTTCATCACTGTTCATGGTATCTGCCACCATTTTTAATACATTTTTTGTATATAATGTACGCTCTAATAGGTTTTGATCGTGTGCACGCTTTTCGGAGTACAACATAATATCCCGTAACTGTTCTAGTCGTTTCCATCCTGGGTAGGTATTATAGGATACGTAGGCAATACCATTATCAGATAAATTTTTATTGCAAATACTTAGTATTTTATCCTTAACTATGTCGGGTACCCAGGACCAAATGCCGTGAACGATAATATAATCAAAGGTGCCAAAGCTTTCATCAATATCGAGAATATCTTTTTCTAATAAGGTTACATTGGTGAGACCAATGGATTTAATCATTTCATTGCCGTGTTGTACCTGTACACTTGATAGGTCGATGCCTGTGAAAGTTGCCTCTGGATAGTACAGTGCTTGCGGGATGAGATTGCCCCCACAGGATGCACCTAACTCAAGAATGCGGGCACCCTTGAGGGGTGCAGGATTAAGACCGTATAGCTTAGCTTTAGCTTGTAAATTGTTAATATTCGTACTAGAAAATGGTTTGGATACATAGAGGAAGGAATCGTATGAATCCTTTACCTCATTTATATTAACCTGTAATTCCTCAGATATATTTGGGTTACTGGCTATGATTGTAGTTTCTTTTATATCTGTTATTTGTTCTCTGTCTTTCTGGCTCATATACTACCCCTATGATGATTTCTTTAGTACATAATGTTGAACATAGTATAACATATAAATAAGAACTGCACCTTAGAATCAAATAGAATTTTAAGGTGCAGTTCTTATTGTACGCCGAATAGGCATGACTAAACCCCCAGTTAAACTGGGGGTCGGTAAAAAATTCTTAGAGAAAAGGAAAGAACCTCCTAGTGGTAAAA
>JAWERH010000249.1:0-2406 GCA_032482215.1 Veillonella sp.
AGACATCGAACGTGGTCAAGTATTGGCTAAACCAGGTTCCATCAACCCACACACAAAATTCAAAGCAGAAGTATACGTATTGACTAAAGAAGAAGGTGGTCGTCATACTCCATTCTTCTCCAACTACCGTCCGCAATTCTACTTCCGTACAACAGACGTAACAGGTGTTGTAAACCTTCCTGAAGGTGTAGAAATGTGTATGCCTGGCGATAACGTAACAATGAATATCGAATTGATTACTCCAATCGCTATCGAAGAAGGTCTTCGTTTCGCGATTCGCGAAGGTGGCCATACAGTAGGCGCTGGCGTTGTAACTGAAATCGAAGGTTAATTTAACCTTTTATGCTCATCGTAGTGATACGTTGGGCACAATATCCACGACATGTAAGAGCGGCATGTTCTGCCGCTCTCGTGTTGTGTTTTCAAACTATGAAGTAGAAGGTTGCCTCTGCGGAGGAGAATTTCTATGGAGCAGTTCATTCACGAAATGGACGACAGGAGGAATTATTAATAATGGCTAAACAGCAAAAAATCCGTATTCGCCTTAAGGCATACGACCACAAAGCTCTCGATCAAAGCGCTGCCAACAGAAAAGAATATCTTCACAATTCTTCGTTCTGTACACGTAAACAAAGATTCTCGTGAACAATTCGAAATGCGTACACATAAACGCTTAATCGATATTCTTGAACCAAATTCGAAAACAGTAGATGCTATCACTCGTTTAGATTTACCAGCTGGTGTATCTATTGAAATAAAACTATAAGGAGGTGCGATAATGTCTAAAGCTATTTTGGGTAAAAAATTAGGAATGACTCAAGTCTTCACAGCTGAAGGCCAATTAGTTCCTGTAACAGTAGTGGAAACTACCCCAAGCGTTGTAGTGCGCGTTAAGACTGTTGAAACAGACGGCTACGAAGCAGTACAAATTGGTTACGGTTCCATTAAAGAAAAACATTTAACAAAACCTGTAAAAGGTCAGTTCGACAAAGCTGGCGTAGCTCCAGTTAAATATCTTCGCGAAGTTCGCGTAGCTAATGCAGCTGACTACACAGTAGGCCAAACTCTGGCAGCTGATATCTTCGCAGAAGGTGAATTGGTGGACGTAGTGGGTACAGGTAAAGGTAAGGGTTTTGCTGGCACAATTAAACGCCATAACTTCTCCCGTGGTCCTGAAACTCATGGTTCTAAATCTCACCGTGAACCTGGTTCCATCGGTCCTATGATCTCCGGTGGCGGCGGTAAGGTATACAAAGGTAAAAAACTCCCTGGACAAATGGGTGGTTACAGAGTTACCGTACAACGCTTATCCGTTGTGAAAGTTGATGCAGAACGTAACCTTTTATTGGTTAAAGGTGGTATCCCAGGCGCTAAAGGTAGCTTGGTTATGGTTCGCAACACGGTTAAACCTGTTAAATAATCATTTGTCGAAAGGAGGATTATGTAATGCCTACAGTAGCAACATATAATCAATCCGGCGTTAAAGTCGGTGAAATACAGTTAAACGATGCAGTATTCGGCGTTGAAGTTAACGAAGCCGTAATGCATCAAGCCGTAGTTCGTCAATTGTCTAACGAACGTCTCGGCACACATGCAACAAAAACTAGAGGTATGGTTCGTGGCGGTGGCCGCAAACCTTGGAAACAAAAAGGTACTGGTCGTGCACGTTCCGGTTCCAGCCGTTCCCCAATCTGGATTGGTGGCGGTACTACATTTGGTCCACAACCTCGCAGCTATTACAAAGCTATGCCTCGTAAGGCTAGACGTTTAGCAGTTAAATCTGCTCTTAGCGATAAAGTGAATAATAGCGAATTATACGTTTTGGAAGAAATCACATTAGCAGCTCCTAAAACTAAAGAAGTATTGAATATTATCAATAGCTTCAATGTTGGTGATGCAAAAGTATTGTTCATCACTGAAGGTGATGTAAATGTTGAACGTTCCGCTCGCAATATCCAAGGTGTTAAAGCATTGGCTTGCGAAGGTATGAACATTTTCGATCTTCTTCATTACGATAAGCTCTTCATTACTAAAGGAATGCAATTACATGATGTACTAATCCGCCCGGTTATTACCGAAAAATCCACTATGCTTATGGAAGAAGGCAAATACACTTTCCGTGTGCCTTTGACTGCAAATAAAGTGCAAATCCGTCAAGCAGTTGAAAAAATCTTCAATGTAAAAGTAGAAAAAGTAGCTACTATTCGTGTTTTAGGCAAAACTAAACGCATGGGTCGTACACAAGGTAAACGCAGCGATTACAAAAAAGCTATCGTTACTTTGAAAGCTGGCGAATCCATTGAATTCTTTGAAGGTGTCTAAGAGTCTAGTTGTAAGGAGGCCCACTAATGGCAATTAAATCATTTAAACCGTACTCCGCTGGTCGCCGGTTTATGACAGTATCCG
>JAWERH010000250.1:0-2108 GCA_032482215.1 Veillonella sp.
AGCTACAGGAACACCTGAGGAAATCGTGAAGGTGAAAGAAAGCTATACAGGCAAATTCTTAGGTCCTGTATTAGAACAGACTAAGAAATTTATGAAAGCAGCTCAAAAGAAAAAATAGTAGTGAGTACAAAGCTTAAAAATCTACGAGGAAAGGAGGACATATGCCATCTGAAGAATTACTAGAGAAGGTCAGTCATTTGCCGACCACACCGGGCGTGTATTTATGGCGCGATCAATATAACCGTATCATCTATGTAGGTAAAGCCATTAATTTGCGCAATCGTGTGCGTTCCTATGTGCGTAATGATGCGAACCGAGCGCCGAAGGTTGCGGCTATGATGAAGCGTGCCGTCGATGTGGAGATTATCCAAACAAAGACAGAGATGGAAGCGCTTATTTTAGAGAATACGCTTATTAAGGAGCACGAGCCTAAATACAATATTAGGCTTCGTGATGATAAAACGTATCCGTATGTAAAAATTTCAGTACAAGAGGACTACCCACGTGTATATATGACGCGCCGACTAGAACGGGATGGAGCCAAGTACTTTGGCCCTTTCACAGATGTAACATCTGTACATGTAGTATTGAAATTAATACGCCAGTACTATCCACTCAGGACATGTAAGTCTATGAAGGTGGAGCGACCATGTTTGCAAAAGATTTCCGTATCGGATTATGGAAAGTATATCGATGAAATCATAGAGCTCTTTGAAGGTAAGCCTATTCCTTTGCTGAAGGAAATTAAAGAGAAGATGGAGCTTGCTGCAGAAGACTTACGCTTTGAAGATGCAGCACGCTATCGAGATCAGCTAACTAGTATAGAAAAAATCCAAGAAAAGCAGCGCATGGTTACACAGCGTGGCGACTTAGATGTATTAGGTATTGCAGTGGATACCTCGATGGCTTGTGTACAGTTATTATTCATCCGCGGTGGCCGATTATTAGGCCGTGAGAACTACTTTGTACAACATGATGGAGATAGTCAAGAAACTATCATGACGGACTTTATCAAGCAGTATTATGGAGATACAAACTTCATTCCAAAGGAATTATTATTACCTATGGATAGCACCGATAGAGACTTGTTAAAGGAATGGTTTACACAGCTTAAAGGCCAAAATGTAGACGTATCTGTACCACAACGGGGGTATAAGATGGACATGATTAAGATGGCTCATGAGAATGCAGAAACCTTCCTAGAAGAGCGTCGTCGTCAGTGGCAACACCAAATTGATAAGACCGGTGGGGCTGTTAAAAAACTGGCTGAAGTCCTAGACTTGCCACGATTACCAGAGCGTATGGAATGTTTCGATATTTCCCATACACAAGGGGCCGAAACGGTGGCGTCTATGGTTGTCTTTGAAGGCGGTAAGCCTGCGAAGAAGGAGTATCGTCGTTTTAAATTAAAAACGACGCAAGGTAAACCTGATGACTTTAAGTCTATGGCTGAAATTATGGAACGACGCTATGGTAATGAAACAGATTGGCCTATGCCAGACCTCATTATTATCGATGGTGGTAAAGGTCAGCTTAATGCAGCATTGCCGTTGATTCGCAGTGTAGGTGTTACAGATGTGCCTGTTATCTCTTTGGCTAAGCGTATTGAAGAGGTCTTTGTAGAAGGACAATCTGAAAGTATCATCTTAAGCCATCACACACCAGAACTTCAATTGCTTCAACAAATACGTGATGAAGCCCATCGCTTTGCCATTACGTACCATCGTAAATTGCGAGGGAAACGTAATTTGGAATCCATTTTAGATCATATAGAAGGGATTGGCCCTAAACGCCGCAAAGCCTTGTGGGCACATTTCAATAGTTTAGAGGCTATGAAAGAGGCATCCATTGACGAACTTTCAAAGGTGGACTCTATGAACTATAAAACGGCAGAAGCATTATATAATTTCTTCCGCATGTCTAAGGTAGAAAAACAAGATATGTTGAAATAAAAAAGAGCATCTTATGTAAGATGCTCTTTTACTGTATAAGAATGATATTTATTTTTATTGACGCTGAATGTACCAAGTACGCCAAGTGAACAATATACCTGCTACTAGTACGCTAGCGAGTAATCCAATCCATACGCCAAATGGTCCGTAATTAGG
>JAWERH010000251.1:0-1561 GCA_032482215.1 Veillonella sp.
TTTATTACAGATTGAGTACCCAATCTTACAAGGTGGTATGGCTTGGCTCGGTACTGCAGAATTAGCGGCAGCTGTTTCCGAAGCGGGTGGCCTTGGTATTATTGGGGCTGGTCATATGCCTCCTGATATTTTCCGTAATGAAATTCACAAATTAAAAGAGCGTACAAATAAACCATTTGGTTGTAATATCATGCTCATGTCTCCATTTGTTAAAGAAGTTATGGAAGTAGTTGTGGAAGAACGCGTTCCTGTAATTACAACAGGTGCTGGTAATCCTGGCGTGTACATTCCAGCTTTAAAAGAAATCGGTACAAAGGTAATCCCTGTAGTTGCTTCCGTATTACTTGCAAAACGCTTGTTACGTGGTGGTATTGATGCAATTATCGCAGAAGGTACAGAATCCGGTGGTCACGTAGGCGATATTACAACTATGGCATTGATTCCTCAAGTAGTAGACGCTGTAGATGTACCAGTTATTGCAGCTGGTGGTATTGCTGATGGACGTGGTATGGCGGCAGCATTTGCATTAGGCGCTCAAGCAGTACAAATGGGTACGCGCTTTGTATTATCTGAAGAATGTATTGCTCATGAAAACTATAAAAATGCAGTATTGAAAGCAAAAGATCGTGCTACAGTTATGACTGGTTTAACAACAGGTCATCCTGTACGTATCATTGATAATGCATTGGCACATAAATATAAATCCCTTGAATTTAGCGGTGGTTCTAAAGAAGAATTGGAAAGCCTAGGTGCTGGTACACTTCGTAAAGCTGCTATTGATGGTGATGTAAAAGAAGGTTCCGTAATGATTGGTCAAATCTCTGGTATGTTAACAGATGTTAAACCATGTGCAACTATCATCAAAGATATTATGGCTGAAACCGAACGTGTAATTAACAATCTTCAAGGTCTTGGTAAATAAGGAGGCCCTTATGAAAACAGCATTTGTTTTTCCTGGTCAAGGTTCCCAAAAAGTAGGCATGCTACAAGATTTGTACAATGCATATCCTATCGTAAAACAACGTTTTGAAGAAGCTGACGAAGCACTTGGTTATTCTATTTCCAAATTGTGCTTTGAAGGTCCTGATACTGAACTTGTTAAAACTGCTAATACACAACCAGCTATTTTAACTGCATCCGTAGCTTGCTATGAAGTTCTTAAAGAACAAGGTTTTACACCTGATATCGTAGGTGGCCATAGCCTTGGTGAGTATAGTGCTCTTGTAGCAGCAGGCGTATTGAACTTTAAAGATGCTGTGTATGTTGTTCATAAACGCGGTGAATATATGCAAGAAGCTGTGCCATTGGGCAAAGGTGCTATGGCCGCAATTCTAGCTTTACCTCGTGAACAAGTTGTAGAAATTTGTAAAGAGGTTAATGATTCTGTTGGTTCTGTACAAGCAGTTAACTTCAACTGCCCAGGTCAAATCGTTATTGCAGGTGAAACAGCAGCGGTAGAAACTGCAGCAGAAAAGATGAAAGAAGCCGGTGCAAAACGTGCTGTTATGCTTCCTGTAAGTGCTCCATTCCACAGCCGTTTGATGGAACCTGCAGCTCTTCG
>JAWERH010000252.1:0-2294 GCA_032482215.1 Veillonella sp.
CTTCTCGACGTAGACGAATTTAAAGAATTCTTCCACATCGATGAAGAATTACCAGGCGAAGAAAAAGACTTGTACAAAACAATGGGCGGTCTATTAAACGTTCTCTTTGGCCGCATTCCAAAAGAATTAGACAAAGCAAAATGGAATGGCTATACCTTTGAAGTGGTAGATATGGATAACACCCGTATCGATAAGATTCTTGTAACTTATGAAGAACCTATCGTAGTACAAGAAACAGAAGAAAAAGATTAATACCTACTAGCTTCCTACTAGCTTGTAGATTTATGAGCATTGTAGATTTAT
The DNA here is from genome assembly GCA_032482215.1 of Veillonella sp. GTDB lineage: Bacteria > Bacillota > Negativicutes > Veillonellales > Veillonellaceae > Veillonella. The sequence goes on from JAWERH010000252.1 coordinate 304, forward strand.
AAAAAGTGAGTTCTCCTATGGAGGACTCACTTTTATATATACCCCTAGCCGTTTACATATAAATATAGTATTATTAAATTATATAAAATATATAATTAAATCTAATAGATTTAATAGAACTATTATCTACTATATATCTAATAGCTAAATTAGATATATTCTCATAAAATATATAGTCCTATGAATGCTACCTATATGTAGTTGTGTGCCATAGGGCTTATGTGTGGTATAAAGGAGAGATTCTATGAATCAAAAAGTCATAGCAACCATAGGAGCCCTTTTAATAGGAACTGCTATAATCAGTGGTTGCGGATCTGAAAAGCAATCTGAGGATACTAGCCTCAAGGTGCGCACCATCACCATCGGTGAAGAATCTGGTACTACTAGTGCTGGCTATGCAGGCACTATCCATAATAAAACGGAAACAAACTTAGCCTTTCAAATTGGGGGTCGCGTCATCAACAAATTTGTCAATGTTGGTGATTCTGTACAAGCAGGCCAAGTAATTGCTCAAATCAATGGTTCAGATACATCAGCTCAAGTACAAAATGCTGAGGGTGCTGTGAAAGCTGCTCAATCGGCCTATGAATTAGCAGAAACCAATGCGAAACGATATCGCGAGCTCTAAACTTGAGTAGCAATCAAAATAGCTATACTAATTTGACGGCTCCTGATACAGGTATTATTACTGCTTTCAATATTGAAGCAGGCCAAGTCGTAGCAGCCGGTCAAAGCGTTGGTACCTTAGCAGCTGGTCGCGACCCAGAAGCAGTCATCGCCCTTCCTGAACAAGAATTGACTAAGGTGCATGTAGGTAGCCCTGCCACTATTACATTCTGGGCTCTACCTGATGTAACCGTGCAAGGCGTGGTCCGTGAAATTTCACCAGTTCCTGACCCTGTGGCAAGAACGTATACCGTAAAAATTACCTTACAAAATCCTCCAAAAGAGGTACAACTAGGCATGACGATCAATGTAAATCTATCTACTACAGATAGCACCAATATTTCCATTCCGTTAACGGCTCTTGTGAAAGACTCTAACGGCAATAATGCAGTGTATATCATTCGAGATAAAAAGGCTCATCTCGTGCCAATTAAGACTGGTGAATTTGGTAAGAACTCTGTCATCGTCACATCTGGTTTAGCTAAGGGTGACATTGTCATCACCGCAGGTACCCAACAATTACAAGAAGGGACGGCGGTGAGTCAATGAAACAATTTAACTTAGCCGAATGGGCCCTCAAACATAAGTCCATTATCTACTACTTCATGGCTGTGCTCCTCACCTTTGGTATCTTCTCATACAACCACATGGGCCGTATGGAAGACCCAGACTTTACGATGCGCACCATGGTGGTCGGCGTCGCTTGGCCGGGGGCTTCCCCACAAGAAATGTCGGATCAGGTAACGGACAAATTAGAAGAAAAACTGCGCGACCTACCTGGCGTCGATTATACAAAATCTTTCACAGATGGCAGCAAATCAGTTATTTATATTAATCTGAAAGAAAATCTACCATCTGATAAAATCCGCCCCGCTTGGGAAGAAGCGCGGAACATGATTAACGACGAATGGAAGTCATTACCACAAGGTGTTCAAGGACCGACCATCAATGACAGATTTGATGATGTATACGGCATTATTTACGCTATTAGCGGCGATGAATTCTCCTATGAAGAAAAGCGTCAACAAGCGGAAGACTTAAAACGTCAGCTTTTATCTGTTCCAAACGTTAAGAAAATCAGCCTTATTGGGGTTCAACAACAAACCCTTAATGTAACGATTAATAAGGATAAATTAGCATCCTATAAAATCAGTACACAACAGCTATTAACAGCTATCAAACAGCAAAGTATGATGGTGCCAGCTGGTATGATTACGACGGATACCAATAATGTATATCTTCGAGTAAACGGTCTATTTGATAGCCCTCAAGCCGTACAAGATATGCCTATTCGTATCAACAATCAAACCTTGCGCCTTGGCGAC
>JAWERH010000253.1:0-2792 GCA_032482215.1 Veillonella sp.
AATCATAATCCATGCGTTATCAGCATTTACACCGTTAGCAATAGCGATGTAGGCTTGTGCACAGGAAAGAATAAAGTAGATAACTGTTAAGTAAATCTTTGCTTTAGGAATTTTAGATGTTCCTTTTTTGTAACGTAATTTACTACCAATATAACCAGAAATACCACCAATAATAACGAGAAGTGGTAAAATCATTACTACTAATGTAATGGCAGGAAATAATACATTTGCAATAGATGGAATCAACAATGCAATAACAGGTACTAAGAAAGAAGCTGCTGTTGCTGCGATTGGGAAATGTACCGCAATTGGATGGAAATGAAGATCTAGCAATTTTTCACGTTTTGGATTAATGCGACGTGGCTTGTAATCCATCCAAACTGTTGGAGGAAAACCACATGTTGGACAAGGTTGATCCCTGTACTTAGCATCCTCAATATATCCGCATACACGGCAAATTATCCATTCAGTACCTTGTTCAGGTATTGGTTTAGCTGCGGTAGAACTTGTTGCTGCCGTAGCTGCTTTTTGTTCTGCTGTCATAATGAAATCTCCTTACTTAAGAAATTCTATATAATTAAATAATGATTATTATTCAATTATATTATAACATAATTCACTAAGTAGAAGTAAAATTAATATTCTTATCAAAAAATTAAATATATCGTAGTACTAACGTACCTATAATCAAAGGTAGCGGTATTTGATTTCCATAAATTAGAATACTAAGAAAAAAGATACCCAATCCAGATCTTTGAATTGGGTATCTTTTTATCGTTTATATTTAGAAATAGTCCCCAACGCCACCCTCGTTTTTACAGTCGACACGTGGTAATACATTATAAATTGTATCAATACATTTGTGCACAAATAGGCCTACACTGTAGATTCGCATTCGCCCCATGAATGTATTCATAAAACGCTTGGTAAAAGCAAAAGTTTTGTGTCCACCCTGTATCAAACTACCAACTATATAGATATTAGCTTTCAATCAATTCGGTGGTCCAGTTAGCAGACTGTAATAGATTGTCTAATAAACGAACTTGTTTTGCGATGTAATCAGCTTCTTTTTGGATATCTTTGACATTGACGGTCGGGATTAATTTGATTTCAGACCCTCTCGCACGAAAATTGATACTACCTGCGCTAGACGCCAATGTCCGATAAGCACTTAGACGCAATGCAGCACTATCTTTTTCCGCAATAATTTCAGTAATAGAACGACCTTCTACAATAGTTTTGCAATTTGTTAAATTAATATGTGCAATTAACTTTTGTAGTCTAGTTACACATTGATCTAATGTTTTTAAAAGCTCTTCAGGGTTCTCATTCGGTGCTTCCCCTTCTTGCACTAAACTATTTTGAGTCAAACGAAGCTCTAAATCGCTAATTTTATAATTCAAATCAGATCGCTCTTGTAATGCTTCCGCTAGTTTCATAAACTCTCACCTCATATTTTGAAATATATGGATATTAATATACTGACTGAACTAATACAAACTATTATATTTAGTATCTAGTTTCTTATAATACTTTCCGCATCATCACATGGGGGAATGGTTTTGCCTGTACTTGGGCCGATAAGGAGCAGGTCTTAAATCCATCGCGACGAATGCCGTTTTCTGCGGCCATCATAATCTTAGTCCCTAGATGCTGTCCACGATACAGCTTGCGTACTGCCATGCGCCCAATATGTGCATCTCCAGCTACGTCGCTGGGAAAATATCGGCACGTGCCAGCTGGCTTACCATCTATAGATAAAAGTACAAACTTTGCAGTCTCATCGATTTCATCGAACTCGTCTTCAAAACCTTGTTCCTTCATAAACACATCGATACGAATTTGTTTTATTTCATCAGTTATATGATCTAAGATTCGAATCACCATATCGTCTCCACTGCTACTCATATATCGCTATTTGTGTAAAATTATTTTTGTTATCCATAGTTACTATCATTGCCTTAGTTAAGTAAGGTAATGAAAACGCCTAATGGCTCTCTTTATAAACTCATTATACTACAATTTAGTCATGAATAGCAAAAATCATTTTTATACAAAAAGTCTTATTATATCTGCATTTCAAATAATTTATTAAGCACATTGTTTTTAAAACTTCCATGAAATTCTTTTTTAGGTATTGCATAATTTTATCATTTGGGTTTATACTATATCCATAATTTTTAGAAAGGAGCAACCAAAGATGACTAACCAAATTAGCACAGCTACAAAACAATACTTTTATTGGTTCTTTATCCAACGTACGGGTAAGGAACTATTTGTGGTACGCTAATTAAGATTGAGTCATTATTAGTTGCTTAGAATAGTAAAAGGGCTACCCGTATTAGATTACGGGTGGCTCTTTTTTGTTTGCTATCCCGTATGGTAAGCCCTACTATTCACTGTAGTTACAAGGAGGAATTATCATGATTATTACATTGAAACAAAACGCAGCAGAAACAGAAGTATCTCGTTTACGCAGTGAATTAGAGGAAAAAGGCTTCATTATCCATCCTGTAGAAGGCGCTCGCTACAACATCTTAGGTCTTATCGGCGACACTGCATCCCTCGATGCTCGCCAAATCGAGTCCCTAGATTTCGTAGATAAAGTAACTCGCATCCAAGAGCCATACAAAAAAGCAAACCGTAAATTCCATCCAGATGATTCTGTAATCAACGTAGGTGGTGCACTTATTGGTGGTGGTCACTTCGCAGTAATGGCTGGTCCTTGCTCCGTTGAAACACCTGAACAAGTATTAGAAACAGCAAAAGCTTGTAAAGAAGCTGGTGCCACA
>JAWERH010000254.1:0-1942 GCA_032482215.1 Veillonella sp.
AAATCATAATTTGTAGCCTCGAGGTGTAATCATGCGACCATTTTCAACATAGGTTTGGCTGTTACCGATGATAACAAGTGTTTGCATATCTACTTCTTCATTTGTGAAGTTTTCAAGATCAGAGATTACCATATGTTGACCTGGGCGACCTGCTTTTTGCACGATTCCAACAGGTGTTTTAGGGTCGCGGTATTTAAGAACGATTTCGCGAACTTCATCTAAATGTGTAACACGTTTTTTACTGCGTGGGTTGTACAAAGAGATAACCATATCACCTTGTGCACAAAGGTCTGCACGTTTTTTGATAAGATCCCATGGCGTCATCAAGTCGCTCAAGGAAATAACTGCAAAGTCATGCATCAATGGTGCACCTAATACGGATGCTGCAACGTTTACAGCACTAAGGCCAGGTACGATATCTACGGAAGGACGTTTTTCTGCTGGTACTTTATTAGCAAGCTCCAACACAAGACCTGCCATACCGTATACGCCAGAGTCACCAGAGGATACTACAACTACTTGATGACCTTCTACTGCTAAATCAACTGCTTGTTGACAACGATCTACTTCTTGCATCATTGCAGTACCTACAGTTTCTTTACCTTCGATGAGGTCTTTAATCAAGTCAAGGTATGTCAAATAACCTACCACGCGGTCAGCTGCTAAGATAGCTTCGCGCGCTTGAGGTGTCATAAACTCTTCATCGCCAGGGCCAATGCCGATTACTTTGATGTTACCTGTGCAATGGCTACCGTTGTTTTGGGATAAATTGTTTTGTGCTGTATTAGTGTTCGGCTCTTGGCCGCTAGTAATGCCGTTGTCTCGCATACGTTTCCTACTCCTATAGTTCCTTTTACAAAATTAGATTCTTTTAAATCTTCTTCTTTAATAAGTGGTGCCATCTCGTCCTGTGTATAGAACACGATAGGCCACCCCATAATTTGCATGGCCTCTAAGAGGCCTACTTCATCTTGTTTAACGATGACCGATGCAGCCGTTACAAGGCTCTTTGGTGAAAGCTTATGTGCTGCTAGCGACTGTTGTATGGCATCAAGAATTAATTCCTTCGGCGTATCTCGGCGACAGCCAATGCCCATCGTATACGTACGAGGGCGCAAAATCAATTGATGTCCATACTCGGTAATTACTTTGTCCGTAATGACTACGCGAGAAGCACCGTCCTCAGTGCTTTCATTCTTACATGGAATAGACTCTAGTTGATTCAAAGAAACAACATGAACCACACCATGTTCACCAATATGAGCTTTCGCCGCTTTCTCTAAATGCTCAGCATTTGGTAAGCTTGCATCGATATAATAATCAACCTGTTCTCCCCCAACGATGGCAGAGTTCACATTGATTAAGGTTTGAAAATCATCTACCAACAGATGCTCGTGGCGCGCCAACACGTCAGGCGCTGGCAACCCGTTTACATCCGTAGCAGTTGTAATAACAGGGTCCGCATCGATGGCCAGCGAAATGGACTGCGTCCATTCGTTGGCGCCCCCAAGGTGTCCAGACAATAAGCTAATTACATGGTGTCCTACTTCGACCGAGTGCCATAATACAAAGTACTTGGTCGTAATCCTTGAAAATCTGTCCAATATGATTTTTAAGAGAATCAAAATAAATAGCCTCTCCACCAGAGGGACGGTTTTCCTTTTCAAAGCAATCCGCATGGGGTGCCACCAAAGACTTGATGCGTTGACCTAGCTTTGCACCTCGTTCAGATACAGAGAGAATAGCCGTTCTATTCTTCTTAACTCCAGTCGTAGATGCAGCAATTTCTGGTGCTTTCATCATATTAGTCCTTAGCACTGCGGTACATGTGAGCAAAGCCTTTGTCGTAAAGTTTAGATAATTCGTATTCGCTATCTAATACATGGCTTACTACGATCATAGCTTGGCGCAATACGCCTTCTTTCGCTACGATGTCCGCAAT
>JAWERH010000255.1:0-1545 GCA_032482215.1 Veillonella sp.
TGGTTTATATGGACGAGGTGGTACGTATGGGTTCTTAGATGTATAGGTAATACGCTCTAATTCCAATGCATTATGTAAAATAAATTGACCTATTTCAGCCACCGCAGAGCCCTTTGTAGCGACATGAGCACCTGTAGATAGAACAGAACGCTGACTGTTAGCAGCCCCTATAGGAGCACCATTTACTTGGTAGAATTTCGCCGGTGCCACATGCCAATCCATAAGATAAATATCTTTAGATGTATTACCTCGATGATATGTATAATTAGTTGAATAATCGGCTATGATATTCTGATTTTTATACAGACTAATTGTACGAGCATGAAGCGTGCTATACGTAGGACCTGCCTGTGCTAGACTGATTGTACTTAAGTCGATATACACAGTCTCTGAAGGACTATTATAAGCTACTTGGTATTGAGTAGGCTTGTTCTCTAATTCATATTGTGAAATGGCACTAGCAGATTGCAATGTTGCCAATGCTAGTATTAAAAAGGGATAAAGTTTTCTCATGTTAGACCTCTCTTATGTGGAATTAGTATACCATAGTCATACATGTAATTCCATTAGAAATGCATATAAAACTCCATAATATGTATATTGTGTATAATCATCTTTTTGTTATATGATTATTGCATAGTACAGGAGGTCTTGATATGGAAATTATCTGTTTTGGCGATAGTATTACCCGTGGTTATGATGTGCCTTATGGCCAAGGGTGGGTTGAAATCTGTGATGCATCTATAGAGAATGTACATTTTACAAATTATGGTGAAGATGGATGCTCTGTGCAAGGCATGATTTATAATATTGAAGAATGGGGGGCTACAGCGGTAGCTGATCCAACACGTCACATCTTCTTAATGTGTGGTACCAACGATATTTTACAAGGTCGAGATAGTGCGTATGTGTTCAAGACCTTGGTGAAAGCTATTGAATTAGCGAGCACAAAGGGGAAGGTAATAATTGGTTTGGAAACACAAATCGATAGCGATATGGATGGGTTAGACCTTGTTGTGCGAGATGTAAACGACCGATTAAAAGCCTATGCAACAGAGCATGACTTAAAGGTTATAGACTTCTATACAACTTTATATGAAGCAGATCAAATAGGCCAAATTGTCTTTGCTGGTGAAGTACATCCCAATGCGCGTGGCTATCGTTTGATGGCCTATAAGGCATTAGAGATATTTACAAGACTATAATTAAAGAATCATAAATCTAATAATTCATAAATTTATTAAGTTAAGGACCTAGTTGGTAAGATACATCATCTTAATTTGCTTAGGTATGAAGGTTAGACCTTAGATCCTGAGCTTTATAACTAGCTAAAAAAAATCCCCGAATGAGATATCTCATTCGGGGATTTAGTGATTTATATAGTCTTTATGTGTGAAGGCTCGTAGCTTTCACTATTATATTTAATTCGTAACGAATTGTAGTTTAAATTAGCGAGTACGTGCGTTAGATACGCGAGCAGATTGTGCAATTGCGTATGCAGTACCTTTAACTAAATCGTAAGCATCAGCAGTGTTGCCAGATACT
>JAWERH010000256.1:0-2709 GCA_032482215.1 Veillonella sp.
TTTGATAGCTTTTACAATTGCTATATCTATCGCAATTGTAAAACATATAAAACCACCACTAATTCCCAAAAAACACTTATAAATAATATAACCTTATAACAAATTCATATAAGTTACTTACACAACAAAAGAGGTTCCTATAAGTCACTCCTGTGACCATTAGAAACCTCTTTTATTTATAACTATATTGTGCTAATTAGATATCACTTATTTATAACTAAATTGCGCATCCATAATCATTTGGCGCAACTGCTCCATACGAATACCTTCAGGTAGCTTGTCTCTATAAAACTGCAAATTATAATAGTAACGAGTATCTTCATAATCAGTAACTAATACCATATCCGTCCTATTATGTAATGGCCACCCATACATAAATTCAGCTAGTAAACTACGCACGCCATCATTATTGACCTCTATTACATCATGCTTAACAGGCAATACCATCTTAACTGTAGGTTCAGGAACCGTCCTATCTTTAACAATCTCATTAACCTCAGCATCTAACGTGGAACTCGTACTATCGATAGATCTAGCCTTTACATGCATAAATACCCCATCAGAGGTTCTAAACGCCCTACCATCAATGTCCTTTGTTTCACCCTGCGTTTCAATAGCATCCTTTAACACTAGGAATTGATACGGTCCATAAAACTTTGTATCTGTAATAGCAGCTAATGCCGCATCATATTGACCATTATGTACATTCGTAACATGCATAAAAGGCTTTATATCGCTAGCTTGTGAAAGCATCGGTATGGCTAAACACAATCCTAAACTAAATAGTGTAATAAAACGTTTCATACACACATCCCCCATTGAACACTAATATTAACTGTATTGTAACATAATAAAAAGATTTTCATGAAAATAATTACAAAACGAAAGAGGTTCCTATTGGTCACCTAGGTGACTATTAGGAACCTCTCATCTATTTACTTTTATTATTTACACATCTATATTGAAGTTGAGGCCTCTAAATGGGTCCAGCCTTTGCTAATCTTCTAGAGATTGGCGGTGATCAATATGAGTACATTCAAAGTGTTATCACTCATGATTTCCTTTGGCATACTTGTAGCAACCATCATCATGGCAGCTAAATGAATTGACCTCTAGCTAAAGCTAGCTTTTCACGGCATTAGGCTATGAAAAAAGGCCCGACTGTGAAGTCAGACCGTTTCTTCAATATTAAAACTTAGAAGCGAAGTCTGGCGACCAAACCATTTATGCCTCACTTTGATATAAATTATATCATATCTAAATAAGGAAAGAAATCAAAGGATTCCTTTCCTTATATTTTACTTAACAGATAAGTATCGCACTTTATAGAAAATCAACTTCACCTTTATAAGTATCACCTAAATTTGAAATTGTCGCATCAGAGACCATTTCACCTAGTGGAGGCAACTTATTTCGATTCAAATCGTAGTTATAACGAATCGTATGTATATAAAGGTTATGTGCATCTTGCGTGCTAAATCTCAATTCTGAAGTACCATCTTCATATGCAAAATACACACGTACTCCTGGAATACCATCATTCCATACATACGTATGTCCACCATGGCGCATATTATGTCTAGCTTTTAACTGTGCTTCATTAATAGTAACAATATCAACAAGATTTGCCCAGATTAAGCCCTTGTGTTCAACGGGATATACCTCTATCGTCTGCGTAATACCTATAGGATTCTTATATATTTTTATATACTCATTTCCAGATGATTCCTCTATGGCATCATTTAACACTCGATAATTGAAATTATTAAAACTTTCAAAATGACTAGACTCATTTAACCAAGCTAATGAAGTTATATTAGGCACAATATAATTAGCGATAACGTCCTCGACACCTCGTTTACCAATACCTTGTTCTCCATCCTCTCGAACCATCAATGTAAGTACATATTGTGTGTCTGGTTCATTCGGTAAAGCAAACGAAATATCATTTGCTAGAAATCTAGGCTCACTCTTAGTTTTCATTGTGCTCCACCGGCTATTAATTATATTTTCTCTTTTAAAAGTACTACCCTCAATACTAGATATATCAAACTTGTCTTGTTTCAACTGTGACCATTTATTTTGCAATGCAGCTGTCACAGAATCTTGATTCAATTCTTTATAAGGTTTACCTAAATACTGAGCACTCTGCTCATACGGCTGATTCTCCACAGATAAACTAGTATAAATAAACGGATGGTTAAATGTATATATAAGTGCATTAGTACCTGCCATACCTGAAATAGGGCTAGATTGTGTACCACCTCTGAAAGCCGGAAATGGCAGTGAATAGGAAAGTCCTCCTTTAGCAGTATGTATATGTATTTCTGTTACAGCATTGTATTGAGCTCGCCACATAGAGTAATTTAAATTTCTACGTGCCTCATCATTCATATCTTCAACACGAAATAGTATCTTAGCTGCGTCACTAACTTCTGTATTCTCTGTAGCCTTATAGATTTTTTCATTAAGAATCTTATCCATTAAATCATTCTTATACATACTAGAACTAGAATAATGGATTTTTGCATTATATCCAGGTAACTCAGATCCGTTACTACAACCGCTTAAACAAAGTACAGCAATCAGACTCCCCGATAGCAAATATTTCCTCAACATAAGCTCTCCTCAACAAACACTATTTATATTCTGTACATTGTAACGTACTTATATAGTAATAAAATGATAATAATAAAGAGGTTCCTATTG
>JAWERH010000257.1:0-2224 GCA_032482215.1 Veillonella sp.
TCAGCTTCTGGAGTTGTAATTGGATGTAATTGGAATTTTTCTACCAAAATGTTCAATACATTGCTGGAGAAGAATTTAGGCAAGGAAGGTCCGATGTAGATGTTGCGGATACCCAATGCCAACAATGTTAACAAGATACATACTGCTTTTTGTTCGTACCAGGACAATACCAATGTTAATGGCAAGTCGTTTACGTCACATTCAAATGCACCAGCCAAAGCTACTGCTACTTGAATAGCGGAGTAAGCATCGTTACATTGACCCATATCAAGGATACGAGGGATACCGCCGATTTCACCGATGTTAAGGTCGTTGAAGCGGAATTTACCACAAGCCAATGTCAATACTACAGTATCATCTGGAGTTTGTTTTACGAATTCTGTGTAGTAGTTACGGCCTACTTTAGCACCGTCACAACCACCAACTAAGAAGAAGTGTTTGATTGCGCCAGCTTTTACAGCGTCGATTACTTTATCAGCAATACCCAATACTGTACCGTGACCAAAACCAGTAGTTACTTCGTGACCACCGTTGATACCAGTGAATTCTTGAGCTTCTTTGTAGCCGCCCAATTCGATTGCGCGTTCAATAACAGCGGAGAAGTCTTTAGTGCCATCAGCTTTTTCTTCTACGTGTGCACAGCCGTCGAAACCTACCATATCTGTAGTGAAGATATTAGCTCTGTAGTTTTCTTTTGGTGGCATAATGCAGTTTGTAGTGAACAAGAATGCGCCAGGAACGTCAACGAATTCTTTTTGTTGGTTTTGCCATGCAGTACCGAAGTTACCTTTCAATTGAGGATGTTTTTTCAATTCAGGGTAAGCGTGGCAAGGTAACATTTCACCATGAGTATAGATGTTTACACCTTTACCATCAGTTTGTTCCAACAATTGATTCAAGTCGTGAAGGTCATGACCAGTTACAACGATGAAAGGACCTGGTTCTACAGTCAAAGGTACTGTAGTTGGTACTGGAGTACCATATGTTTCAGTGTTAGCTTTATCAAGAATAGCCATGCATTTCAAGTTGATTTGACCGAATTCCATCAACAAGTTCAACCATTCTTCAGCACTGTGGTCTTTAGCGAATTCTACCATGCCTTTGATGAACCAAGCATCAACTTCAGGATCATGGAAACCAAGGCGTGCAGCATGCCATGCATAAGCAGCCATACCACGCATACCTAACAATAATGTGGAACGAAGGGATACGATATCTTCTTCACCTTTCCACAATTGTTCCCAATCGAAGTTTTGAGCTGCGCTATCGATTTTTGCATGATAAGCGTTTACTTCGTCGATGAATTCTTGAACGCGGTCTTCAGAGAAGTTTACGTTTGTTACACACATGAACAAACCACGCATTAAATAGTCAACGCCTTCTTTAGTTTGGCCTTTTACGTCTAAAGCGCGTGCTAAACCAACTAAAGCAGCAGTTAATTCGTCTTGTAAGTTAGCAACTGGTGCAGTTTTACCACATACACCTTGTACAGTACAGCCGCCTGGTGCTGCAGATTGTTCGCATTGATAACAGAACATAATTTCTGTAGCTTGAGCAACAAATAAAAAACTTTTTCAAAATTTTTACCTGGCTCCCCTTTCGGAACAGGTAGGTCATTTGACCTTATACTATTATTATACAATAATCAATTTAATTTACTATAGACTTCGTCACATCGGAGGCGACCATGAAGCAAATACTTTCAAATGACATTATCAACCAATATCTACCTACCCTAATTAAATGCCCTTTATTTAATAAGTTGGGCGAACCTGAACTACGCAGCTATTTACATAATGCAAAGGTTATTGTACATAGCTATAAGAAAAATGATTTTATTGCCCTCTCTGGGGATCCTATGGAAGGCATTGGCGTTATTCTCGAAGGCAGTGCGTTACTGACACGGGAAAATGTTATGGGCCAACGCGTTATTATGGCTAACCTTGAACAATCTGATATTTTTGGTGAAGCATTGCTATTTAGTAAACAACCATTATGGCCTGCTACGATTAAAGCTACAAAGGTTAGTAAAATTATGTTCATTCCTCTTGAAACATTTATTGATACATTGCCTGATTGCCAACAATGCCAAACAAAAATTTTGTCCAACCTATTGGAGGACTTGTCTGAAAAAGCTATTCTCCTTACAAGAAAGGTTCATTATCTTACCTTGAAAGGTATGCGCGAGAAGATTTTCGCGTACTTAACAGACATTTATAAACGT
>JAWERH010000257.1:2233-3421 GCA_032482215.1 Veillonella sp.
ACTAAAAGACGTGGAAGGAATCGAAGAATTCGGTTTTAATAGCTTCTAGCATATCTTTTAACCTATAATAAAACTAATAATATACAATAAACGTAAAAAGGTCTCCCTATATAATCTAGGGAGACCTTTTAGTATACAGTTATTATTTCTTTAGTATTAATTCTTTAGTATTAGTTCTTTACAATTAATTTTACACATTAGAACCAATGAGATAAATCGAATTCTTCACCAATCGTAGCTTTCACATGAGCACGACCTAAATATAGGCCAAGTAATGTTAAACTGATTTTAGACATAGGCGTATGATCAAATACATCTGCTAAATCTAAGAGAACTGGAGAAATATCATCCATAATATCACGTGCTTCTTGACCTCTGAAAGCAGTCGGTTTACTCTTCATAAGAGCGATGAGATCTCGTTGTACCATAGAATCGGAAATGCGAGTTTGTCTAAAGAATCGTGGTGCTAAAGACTCATCAACCAAAGCCAATTTATATAGATTGGAGTTCAAGCTACGTACTACATAGCGCGGATCCACACCATGACCATCGGTAGCACGGAAGAGTTCCTCCTTGGAGAAACCACGATACTTGGGCTAATGTAATCGGTTCACGTTCCTCTTGTGTACAGCGTAAGTAATCTAATTGACGGTAGAAAGAATTATTTTGAGGTAAATCAGAAATAAATGGCTCAATATATTTCTCTACATAATGTTGGAAATGAATTAATCCATAATTATTAGAGTTTCTAGAATATTGTAGCAATAGTGTCAATGCCATGACTTGGAAATGACCTAATGTCAAGTGTGGCAATACACGTAACGCATCAAAGGCTACAAGGTACGGAGTACTAGACTTAGGTGATTGTACTACATCTAAGAACGCACCTAAGGCAGCGGATTTCATCCACCCTGTATTCGTCGCAGCATAAGCCTTTTGCATACTCATCAATGCTTCTTGAATAACAATATTATCAAGAAGTGCATTGACTTCAGCTAACTTTGTAATATTAAGAGCTGCTAATGCATCTCTTGTAATAGATTCCACATAATGTTGTGTATCTCCATGCAATACGCCAAAGGCATGAATAAATGGCGCGATTGCCAATTCAATACATTTATCTTCATGTGCCGCTTTAGCCCATTGCCCTGTTGGTACCTCTTCTTCAACCATACTAGCGGCTGCCAA
>JAWERH010000258.1:0-4381 GCA_032482215.1 Veillonella sp.
ACCATTACCACCGATTACAGTACAGAAATCGCCTTCTTCTAAACGAAGATCAATACCTTGAAGAGCAGTTTTTTCATTGATTGTGCCCTTAAAGAAGGTCTTTACCATATTTTTTACTTCTAACATAGTGTCCTCCTTAACGAGCCAACCACTTTGCTTTCAATGTAGGCAAGGAAAGCGCGATGGCAACAAGAATAGCAGTGAATAATTTCAAGTCGTTTGGTGGCATACCCATGTAGAGTACAGCCGCAATAACGATACGATATACGATAGAACCAAGTACTACAGCGATAAGGCTACGTACGAAGGATTTTGTACCAAATACTACCTCACCGATAATTACAGAAGCCAAACCAATTACGATGGTACCAATACCCATACCTACGTCGGCAAAGCCTTGGAATTGACCTATTAAAGCTCCAGACATACCAACAAAACCATTGGAAATCAAAAGACCAAGAACGATCATATTGTCAGTATTTACGCCTTGGGCACGAATCATTTGAGGGTTAACACCTGTTGCACGTAATGCTGTACCAATTTCAGTACCAAAGAACCAGAATAGTAATAAGCAAACTACAACAGCTACAATGATACCTACGATAGCTGCAGACCACATATTTGCTGTATGAAGTACACTACCGATAATTGTATAAATTGTATCCATACGAAGCAAAGATACGTTAGCTTTACCCATAATATGAAGATTAATGGAGTATAAAGCCATACCGCCAATGCCGGCAATCAAAATAGATAGGATTGGGTTCATACCACTTGTAATTAAAATTGCAGAAATGGCCGCCCCCATTGGAAACGTACCTTCTACAGTTAAGTCAGCCACATCTAATACACGGAAGGTTATAAATACACCAACCGCTAACAAAGACCATAAAAGGCCAGTTGTTATGGTGCCTACCACTAAATCTAACATCAAAATCTCCTCTATTATTTCATATCTTTACGAAGTGCTTCAGGAATTGTAATACCTAATTTTTTAGCACGTTCTTCGTTCACAGTTAACTTAATATCTTTTTGTGTTTCAATGGCTAAATCAGAAATTTTAGCTTCACCAGAAAGCACTTTGGCAGCCATTAAACCAGTTTGATAGCCTAATTTATAGTAGTCAACAGAATATGTTGCCACACCACCAGTCATTGTCATACCTTCATCGGCAGCAAATACTGGGATTTTAGCAGCATCCGTAATTTGAGCTAAGTTAGCCATAGCAGATGCTAATACATTATCAGTTGGTGTATAAATAGCTTGTACATCTTGGTTCACAAGATTTGTAGCCGCTTGTTGAATATCATTTACGTTAGATACAGTTGCTTCTACAACAGTGATACCTTTAGTAGCTGCATAGGCTTTCATTTTTTCAACTTGAAGTTGGGAGTTGATTTCAGAGGTACTAATGCGATAATGAGATCAACCTCTTTTTCAACAGGTGTCATATCAGACGTACCAGATACGTTACCACCTGGGCGTTCATTAGATTGAACGAGTTTAGCTGTTACGTAATCTGTAATAGCTGTACCCATGATCGGCATATCATGAGATGCATTTGCCATCGTTTGCGCTGCTGGCGTTGCAATCGCTAATACTAAATCTTTTTTATCAGATACAAAACGTTGAGCAATACTATTCAAATTAGATTGGTCAGCTTGAGCATTTTGTTGGTCTAATTTGATGTTTTCCCCATCTTTATAACCTTTAGACGCAAGGCCATCAACAAAGCCTTTATTAGCGGCATCAAGAGATGGATGTTCTACCAATTGAATAACGCCGATTTTCTTTTGATCATTAGTTGCTGTATTGGAACCGCAACCAGCTACCATAGCCATAATAGAGATAGCACTAAGTGCTACTGCAATACCTTTTTTCCAGTTCATATGTAACTCCTTACCAGTTCTGTATTAAATCATAGTTGCTTTGTTCATCAACTCTTCTGGTAATGTGATGCCCAATTTTTGTAATTTATCTTTACTTACAACTAATTTAAATTCTTTTTGCAGCTTCACCAGTTAAAATTTTAGCTGCCATTAAACCTGTTTGGTATCCAAGTTTGTAGTAATCTACAGACAAGGACATTACGGCACCACCTTTTACGTGGTTATCTTCGCCGCCAAACACAGGAATTTTTGCTGGGTCGGTAATCGCTACAAGATTGCTCATCGCAGAAGCTACTACATTATCTGTTGGCACATAAATTGCGTCTACACGTTGAGACACAAGATTTTGTGCTGCTTGTTGAATATCGTTTACGTTAGAAACGGTAACTTCTTCAACCTTAATACCTTTTGTAGCTGCGTAAGCTTTCATTTTCTCAACTTGAATTTGAGAGTTTACTTCACTAGAACTATAAATAGTACCAATTATCTTAGTATTTGGTAATACTTGTAAAATTAAATCAACTTGTTGTTCTACTGGGTTCATATCAGATGTACCAGATACATTACCACCTGGTTTTTCATTAGATTTAACAAGTTTAGCTGCTTCATAATCAGTAATAGCAGTACCCAAGATTGGAATATCATGAGTTGCATTCGCCATAGATTGAGCTGCCGGTGTAGCAATGGCTAAAATTAAGTTTTTACGATCAGATACAAAGCGCTGTGCAATGCTATTCAAATTAGATTGATCAGCTTGTGCATTTTGTTGGTCAAAGGTGATTTTATCAGCTAAGCCTTTCTCTTTTAGAGCATCAACAAAACCTTTGTTTGCAGCATCAAGTGCAGGATGTTCTACCAGTTGTACTACACCAACCTTGTATTCACCATTAGATGTTGTTCCATTGGAGCCACAGCCTGTAAATGCCATCAATGCTGCCGCCGTGAGCGCTAGGGCAATACCTTTTTTTAAATTCATGGGGATTTCCTTCCTATCTGCAATGACTATAATACATCTATTATAAACAAATTTCTTTACTACATCAATGTAGCAGATTAAAGTGTTTTACATTTGTCCATTTATAGAACACATTAAGATATGAAATCCTCTTATTTTTCGAGAGATGCTAACATGTCTTCTGTTAGCTCATTGGCCGCTAAAATATAGTCTTTAAGAGTCCCTTTATCAAGAGCTACCTTCATAACGGGCACTTCAAATGGATCGAGGATGACACACATTAAAATTTCACCCGTTACATAATAACCAACTACAGCTTCCCCTTCTTCAGGATCTAAAGTTTCACGCTTTACCGTTACACAGTATGGTTTCATGACCTGTGCTGCAGCTTCTGCTACTTCTTCACGATTGGCAATATATTCTTCAGCCTTTGTTTCAGGAATATCAAAAATATCGACCCTTACAGTCTTAACCTCTGTAGCCTCTCCCTTCGCTGCCTCTATGGCTGCGCCTAAATCTGTTTGATTCATATATACCTCACATAGAATGGACTTTCACCAAAATATCCGCCTTGGATGTAACCTCCCATGGAGCATGCATGCTAAGCACAGCCACGCCACAGTCGATAACATTCATACCATATAATGCCATGATATACGCAATGGTACCACCACCGCCAAGGTCGACTTTACCAAGTTCAGCTGTTTGATATGTTACATTGTTAGATTCCATTACACGACGAATGAAGCCCATATATTCAGCATTGGCATCATTGGAGCCAGATTTACCACGAGAGCCAGTAAATTTATTGAATACAACACCCATACCTAGGTAAGATGCATTTTTCTTTTCGAATGCAGACGCATATAGCGGATCATAGCCGGCACTTACATCAGAGGATAACATACGAGAATTTTCCAATGTGCGTCGTACACTTACAGAGTTAGGTTTTCCCATAAGAGTAAGAACTTCTGCTACTGCATTTTCAAAGAAACGAGATTGCATACCAGTGGCGCCTACAGAACCAATTTCTTCTTTATCCACAAGCAAGCAACAAGTTGTGCGCTTTACATTGTCTACTTCAAGCATAGCTACTAAAGATGTGTACGCACATACGCGATCATCTTGACCATAGGCCATAACCATAGAGCGATCAAAGCCCATATCACGTGCCTTACCTGCTGGTACAATTTCGAGCTCTGCAGATAATAAATCACGTTCTACAAAACCATATTCTTTTTCAAGAAGGTTGTTAATAAATTTAGTAACTCCTTCTTTTTCTTCATCTTTTACAGGACGACTGCCTATAAGTAAATCAAGGGCTTCCCCTTCAATTACCTTAGCTGCATTCTTTTGCATTTGTTCTTGTCCCAAATGTGGTAACAAGTCTGTAATGCAGAATACAGGATCATTTTCATTATCCCCAATATTGATGTTAATACGAGTACCATCTGTTTTTACTACAACGCCATGAATAGCAAGAGGCATAGCAACCCAATGGTATTTTTTAATGCCTCCATAGTAATGAGTATCCCAA
>JAWERH010000259.1:0-1516 GCA_032482215.1 Veillonella sp.
AAAGGAGCACATCATGGATTACGGTAAGACGTTACATTTGCCTGAAACAGAATTCCCAATGCGCGGCAATTTGCCTAAGCGCGAACCAGAAATCTTAAAATTCTGGGAAGACAACAAAATTTATCAAAAACGTTTGGAATTGCGTAAAGACGCAAAACCTTTCATTTTGCATGATGGCCCTCCATACGCAAATGGTAAATTGCACATCGGTCATGCCCTCAACAAAACGTTGAAGGACATCATTATGAAATACAAAACAATGACTGGTCATTATACACGTTATATCCCTGGTTGGGATACACACGGTTTGCCAATCGAGCATGCGGTTATCAAAAATACTGGTCTTAACCGTCATGAAATGGCGCCTCTTGATTTGCGCAATAAATGTAAGGAATATGCATTAGAATGCGTAGAAACTCAAAAACAAGACTTCATTCGCTTTGGTGTATTAGGCGAATGGGAACGCCCTTATTTGACATTGCGCCCTGAGTTCGAAGTAAAACAACTTGGTATCTTCGGCGAAATGGCAAAACGCGGCCACATCTATAAAGGTCTTAAAACTGTATACTGGTGTACTCACTGCGAAACTGCATTGGCAGAGGCAGAAATCGAATACGCTGAGAAAAAATCTTTCTCCATCTACGTAAAATTCCCTTACGTATCTGAGAAAAAGGTAACATTGCCAGCTGGCGTAGATCCAAAACAAGCATTTGCTGTTATCTGGACAACTACTCCTTGGACAATGCCTGCCAACGTAGCAATCTCCGTTAACCCTGAGCTTGAATATGGCTGGGTAAAAGTAGGCGACGAATACTACTTGATGGCCACTGAACTTGTTGATGCGGCTATGAAAGATATCGGTATCGAAGACTATGAAATCGTAAATCGCTTCTCTGGCGCAGACTTAGAATTGGCTGAGTTCAAACATCCATTCGTAGAACGTACATCCACTGTATTATGTGGCGATCATGTAACACTTGAAGCAGGTACTGGTTGCGTACATACAGCTCCTGCACACGGTGAAGACGACTTTAACATCGTTATGCGTTATAACAAGGAAGGTAAAACTGAACTTCCTATCGTATCCCTTGTTAACGAAACTGGTAACTACACTAAACAAGTAGACGACAACCGTTATGGCGATACTGAATTCCCATTGGCTGGCGTAGAAATCCACGATGCAGAAGTGCCTGTAATCAAAATCTTGGCGCACAACAATGCATTGCTTCACAAATCTAGCTTGCGTCACCAATATGCTCACTGCTGGCGTTGTAAAAACCCTGTTATCTACCGTGCTACAGAACAATGGTTCTCCTCTGTAGATGGTTACCGTCAACAAGCGCTTGATGCAATCGACAATCAAGTACAATGGATTCCTAAATGGGGCCATGACCGTATCTTTAACATGGTTCGCGACCGTGGTGACTGGGTAATTTCCCGTCAACGTATTTGGGGCGTGCCAATTCCTATTTACTATTGTGAAAGCTGCGGCGAGCACATCATCAACGATGATACT
>JAWERH010000260.1:0-2146 GCA_032482215.1 Veillonella sp.
TAAAATATATATTCATTTTTAGCATACTCCATTCATATTAATATAAGAATCATAACACTACAAATAAAAGTTCTACTATATAAAAAATCATTAATTATAAATTCATAATAGACTAATCAATACTATATATTTAATTCCCAAATCTCTAGGCATTTATCTATTAAATTAGACTACTTTATGATATCGTATAATATATCATTAACAAGGGAGGTAAGTATGTATCAAACATATTCTATATTACAAAAGTTATGGTTGTTCATTAAGCTATTTACTCCTATGTGTATAACGCAATTTTCCCTTGTAGGTGGTACATTTATAGCCATCTTTTTAACGGGACAATATAGTACAATAGATTTAGCTGGGGTTGCTACGGGGTATAATTTATGGCTCCTCTTCTATATCTTTGCACAAGGAACTTTAATGGGTATCACACCGATCATTTCTCAGCTATTGGGAGCTAAGAAAACCGATGATATTTCAACAATCTTTTATCAAGGTCTGTATATCGGTACAGGCCTAGCATGTATCATTTTAATAATTGGTCTCTTAGGCTTACGCCCTCTTCTGACAGCATTAAATCTGGAACCTGCTGCAGCTGAGGTATGTATTAGTTACTTGAAAGCATTTGCCATAGGTCTATTCCCACTACTTTGGGTTAATACATTGCGCAATACAGTCGACAGTCATGGATTAACACATTATTCTATGGCCATCGTATTTACTAGCTTTATTGTGAACGTATTTTTGAACTACTCACTTATCTTTGGGCATTTCGGATTTCCAGAGATCGGTGGTGTCGGTGCTGGCTATGGTATAGCCGGTGCTTGTTGGACTAATTTTATTCTCTTTAGCTTAGTATTACTATTACATCCAAAGCTAAAGGGATATCGTATCTTTAAAGACTTCAGTAAACCAAGTTTTCACTACATTCGCGAACAGCTACATATAGGTATTCCTATTGGCTTTTCCATCTTCTTAGAAGCTAGTATCTTTAGTATTGCTGGCCTCTTGATGGTTCACTTTGGATCCGCCGTCGTAGCTGCTCATCAATCTGTTATTTCCTTTACAAATGTATTCTACTGTTTACCTCTTAGTATCGCTATGGCCTCTACCATTGCAGTTGCTTATGAACTTGGGGCAGGTCGTAAACAAGAGGCTATCCAGTACTCTTATATTTCTCGCATCTTAGCCATTGTATTGGCTATCATGATTTGTACATTTACGTTTACTAATATGGACGCTATTGCAGATCTCTTTACAAATGATGATGAAGTATACAAGCTTATCTACAGCTTCCTTGGATACGGTGTATTCTTCTCTGCTATCGATGCCATTGGAACCCCTTTACAAGGTATATTGAGAGCCTATAAAGATGTAAAAGTAGTTCTTTATATCTCCCTCATATCCTATTGGGGCGTATGCTTCCCAACCGCCTATATTCTCGCTAATAATCCTAATTACGGACCATTTGGCGTATGGATTGGATTACTCGCTAGCGTACTAGTAGCAGGTAAATAAATAACATACGTATACAGTTAAAGAGCATCTCATGTAAGATGCTCTTTTTTATTTCAACATATCTTGTTTTTCTACCTTAGACATGCGGAAGAAATTATATAGTGTTTCTGCCGTCTTATAGTTCATAGATTCCACCTTTGAAAGCTCATCAATGGATGCCTCTTTCATAGCCTCTAAACTATTAAAATGTGCCCACAAGGCTTTGCGGCGTTTAGGGCCAATTCCTTCTATATGATCTAGAATGGATTCTAAATTACGTTTTCCACGAAGCTTACGATGGTACGTAATAGCAAATCGATGGGCTTCGTCACGTATTTGTTGCAGCAATTGAAGCTCTGGTGTGTGATGGCTTAAGATGATACTTTCAGATTGTCCTTCTACAAAGACCTCTTCAATACGCTTAGCTAAAGAGATAACAGGCACATCTGTAACACCTACACCGCGAATCAACGGCAACGCTGCATTGAGCTGACCTTTACCGCCATCGATAATAATCAGGTCTGGCATAGGCCAATCTGTTTCATTACCATAGCGTCGTTCCATAATTTCAGCCATAGACTTAAAGTCATCAGGTTTACCTTGCGTAGTTTTCAATTTAAAACGACGATACTCCTTCTTCGCAGGCTTA
>JAWERH010000261.1:0-1509 GCA_032482215.1 Veillonella sp.
CATCGTACTCACGATAGTGGTCATTCTTGCTTGTCTTATGCAGAGTTGTATGCACCAACATTAGGTTTAGGCACTTGTTGGGCAGGCTTCTTTGAACATGCTGGAGAAGCAGAATATGAACCATTATTGGAGCTATTAGGTGTGCCTGAAGATAAAATCATTGCTGGTGGTATCTTAATGGGCTATCCAAAGGTTCGTTACCGCAATATTGTGGAACGTCAACCATTAGATGTTACATTTGATACAGAAGAGTAAAAAAAGAGATACTTCAATGATTGTAATCATTGAAGTATCTCTTTTTAGCTATATAGTGATGATATAAATTATATTAGTTGGCAGTTGTAATAGTGCCTTTGAATGTTTCGTCGATGTATTGTTTAATAGCATCAGATTTGTAGATGTCTGCAATTTTTTTGTAAGTTTCGTTGTCTTTGTCTTCATTACGTACAGCAAGTACGATAACTGTTAATGGTTCATCTTTAGATTCGAAGAAGAAGCCTTGTTTTTCTACACTAAGACCAGCACTTTGTACATAGTTCATTGGAATAACTGCAATTGTTACATCATCTAGACTACGAGGTAATTGAGCTGCTTCTAGTTCTTGAATCTTTATATTTTTCGGGTTAGATGTGATATCTGCAACAGTTGCTTTGAAGCCGACACCATCTTTTAATGTAATTAATCCAGCCTTAGCTAATAAGGCTAATGCACGACCACCATTTGTAGGGTCATTTGGAATAGAAACAGTAGCGCCTTCAGGTACGTCTTGTACGCTGTGTACGCTATTACTGTATAAGCCCATACGCACTAAAATGGTTTTACCGATTGCTACTAAGTTGGAACCATTTTGTTTGTTAAAGTTTTCCATAAATGGTACGTGTTGATAAGCGTTTAGTTGAATGTCGCCATCTGCAAGGGCTTTATCTGGTGTTACATAATCAGAGAATTCTACAACTTTAAGATCGATTCCTTGTTTTTTAGCCTCTTTTGCTACAGCTTCCGCTACTTGTGCATGAGGACCAGATGTAGCACCTATTTTGATTTCTTTAGGTGTTTGTGTTGATTGATTTGATGTACTACCACAACCAGCGATAGCAAATGCAAGAGCACCGATAAGTAATGGCGCTAATAATGTTTTTAATTTCATATAATCATCCCTTTCTACAACATATGTAATGTAAATATCCTAGCATATGAGTTGGTTTTTGTATATAGAGAAATATCTATGAGTTAGCTATAGATTAAAGTTATATGCTTTAGCATATCTAAAAATTTCGAAAAATGGTATAATATAATCAATAAGTTTTATACAGCTTAATTTAAACGTCACGGTTTAATATATGCATTACAATTTAATATAAGTATTACAAATAATTTAACCGTAGATTTAGGTAAATATAGGAGGCTGCCATGTTTAACTTTGATTTTTATAATCCAACCTATATCGTATTTGGTAAAGATCGTTTAGATGAATTAGATGTATTGGTGCCAAAGGAGGCAAAGGTACTC
>JAWERH010000262.1:0-1501 GCA_032482215.1 Veillonella sp.
AATACCATCCAAGTTAAAGCGACCCAATGTTTTATTATCTGCTGCGAACTCACGTTCACCTTGTAATACATGGATATCTACAGATGGTTGATTATCTGCTGCAGTGGAGAAGACTTGAGATTTAGATGTAGGAATTGTAGTGTTACGATCGATAATACGTGTGAATACACCACCCATTGTTTCAATACCAAGAGACAATGGAGTTACATCAAGCAACAATACGTCTTTTACTTCACCTACTAATACACCACCTTGAATAGCAGCACCAATAGCTACACATTCATCAGGGTTAACGTTTTTAGTTGGTTCTTTACCCAATACTTTTTTAATAGCATCTTGTACAGCTGGAATACGGCTAGAACCACCAACTAACAATACTTTATCGATATCGGATGCAGATAAACCAGCATCGTTCATAGCTTTACGAGTAGGTTCGATAGTAGCTTGTACCAAATCAGCAGTCAATTCTTCGAATTTAGCACGAGTCAATGTTACATCCAAGTGTTTAGGACCAGTAGCATCAGCTGTGATGAATGGTAAGTTGATATTTGTGCTAGCTACGCCAGACAATTCAATTTTAGCTTTTTCAGCAGCTTCTTTTAAACGTTGATCAGCTAATTTATCATTGGATAAATCGATACCAGTTTCTTTTTTGAATTCTTCAATAAGGTAGTTCATGATGCGTTGGTCGAAGTCATCGCCACCAAGATGGTTATTACCAGATGTTGCCAATACTTCGAATACGCCATCGCCAAGTTCAAGGATAGATACGTCGAATGTACCACCACCAAGGTCAAATACAAGAACTTTACCATCTTCATCTTTATCTACGCCATATGCAAGAGCTGCTGCTGTAGGTTCGTTGATGATACGAAGTACTTCAAGGCCTGCAATTGCACCAGCGTCTTTAGTAGCTTGACGTTGAGCATCTGTAAAATATGCAGGAACTGTGATAACTGCTTGTTTAACAGGTTCGCCCAAATATGCTTCTGCATCAGCTTTGATTTTTTGAAGAATCATTGCAGAAATTTCTTGAGGAGTATAAGATTTACCTTCTACAGTTACTTTGTAGTCAGTACCCATGTGACGTTTAATAGAAATGATTGTGTTTTCTGGGTTAGATACAGCTTGACGTTTAGCCAATTGACCTACTAAACGTTCGCCATTTTTTGCAAAACCAACAACGGAAGGAGTAGTACGAGCACCTTCTTGGTTAGTGATAACCGTAGGTTCGCCGCCTTCCATAACCGCAACACAAGAGTTTGTAGTACCTAAATCAATACCAATTACCTTTGCCATAATATATGCCTCCTAAAACCTTTATAATCTATTCAACAACTTTTACCATTGCTGGACGAATACAACGACCATCAACAGTATAGCCAGTTTGTAACACTTCACATACCGTATCAGATTCATATTCATCTGACGGCACTCGCATAATCGCTTGATGGAAATTTGGATCAAATGGTTTACCTACCGCATCGATAACGGCTAAACC
>JAWERH010000263.1:0-1492 GCA_032482215.1 Veillonella sp.
CCATGAATCAATGTTTCATAGTCGTAAGTCCAAGGTTCGAAATAATCCTTCAACTCTGGTTGTTCAGGATGGAAGAATAATTTCATCAAACGATTTGTTTTAGAACCTGTAGAAAGAGCTAATTTACCGGAGTTATCTAGCGTCCAGCCGCCCTTCCATTTTTCTTGGTCTTCCCAATTACGTGGATAGCCTACACCTGGGCGAGTTTCCACGTTATTAAAGTACATATATTCCGCGCCTTCGCGGTTCGTCCATGTATTTTTACAAGTGATAGAACATGTATGACAGCCTAAACACTTATCCAAATTTAGGACCATGGATACTTGAGCTTTAATCTTCAAGCCAATCCACCTCCTTCAACTTACGAGCCACAATTGTCATATCACGTTGGTTACCAGTTGGGCCATAGTAGTTAAAGCCATAGCTCAATTGACCATAACCGCCAATCATATGTGTCGGTTTCATGTAAATATGAGTTGGTGCATTGTGTGTACCACCGCGACGGTCTTTCTTAACTTGCGTACCAGGAACGTTGATGTGACGATCTTGAGCGTGATGCATATAGGAAATGCCACGAGGAATACGTGGAGATACAACTGCACGAGCTGCCACAACACCATTTTTATTGAAAGCTTCTACCCAGTCATTATCTTTAACACCGATTTCTGCTGCATCATCTTCGTTGAGCCAAATAGTTTGACCACCACGGAACAATGTCAACATTTGTTGGCTATCGAAGTACATACTATGTGTAGCCCACTTATTATGTGGAGTTAAGTATTTCAATGTAATTTCTGGAATGCCTTCTTGTTTGTAGTCACCTTGTACTGGTTTGTAGGACAATACAGGTTTATACAACGCCATGGCTTCACCATAATCACGCATCATTTCATGATCGCAATAGAAGGATTGACGACCTGTTACGGTACGGAATGGTACTTTGTCCTCTGTAGATGTTGTAAATGGAGAGTAACGACGGTTTTTATCGTTCTTACCAGTACTTGTTACAGAGCTAATGATAAAGCGCGGTTGGCGAACCATGTCATCGAAGGTAATCTTTTCTTGTTCACGACCTTTTGCGTTCTTTTCAAGATCAGAAAGACCTGTTTTTTCTTCCATTGCTTTCCAAGAGCGAACAGCCAATTTACCATTTGTACAAGAAGACAATGTTAATACAGCATTACAAGCTTCTTTACATTCGTAAATGCTTGGACGGCCATGAGAAATAAATTCTGGATTATCGATTGTACCATTTTGTGCATACAATGTTTGATATTCATCAGATACATCCCAAGCCAAGCCATGGGCACCCATTTTGTTTTCGATGTTAGGTCCCAAAGCAATGTATTTTTCAAAGATTTGGCTATAGTCGCGTTTTACATGAACAAGGTTAGGCATTGTTTTACCAGGAATTGGTTCACATTCGCCTTTGCTCCAGTCGAGAACCTTACCTTCTGGTTGAGCCACTTCACCTGGGCTGTCATGACCAAGA
>JAWERH010000264.1:0-1489 GCA_032482215.1 Veillonella sp.
GTACACCAGAACAAATTTTCAACAACCCACAGAACGATAGAACGAAAGCATTCTTGGAGAACATGTTATAGGAGGTCTTATGAAGTTACGTTTTATTGCTGCTACGTTAGCTGTCATGGCTATGAGCACGACCTCTATTATGGCAGAAGGTTTGCAAGGAACACCTGGAACTCCGATGGCAATCGTAGATTCCCAAAAAGACTCTGCCTCTATTTTGCCAGATCAGTATAAATCGTATGCGACTACGATGAATACAGTAGTTAAGGATTATAAAAATGGCTATACCTTTACCATACCATGGCGTGTAGCCGATGGTGTTAAGCTAGATATGGATGTGCGTAGTGAAAGTGAGCATATTCAAGGCTATTCTTTCAACCTAGCAGGTCCAACACAAGATGATTCCTATACTGTGTCTTTCACAAAACGCAATAATACACCGCAAGACGGGGTATCTCAAAAGGAATGGAATACGACTTGGTATGGTGTGCCAATCAAGGGCATGTCTGATGAAGAATACTTGAGCATCTGGCGTCAGCATAGTAATGTCTTTGAAAATAACGATATCGTTGGGGGCTTCTTTAACAAGAAAGGGGCTATATCAGCACGTTGGGATAAGACGACACCAAAGTCTTATGCTGAAATGACATCTACAGAGCCTGTTCAATCCGTATTTGAAGCAGAATTCATCATGGATAAGGATCCAACGCATCGCTATAACTTGGCGAGCACCTATGCTCCTATTCAAGGGGAATTTATGGAACAAGGTTTGATGGAGCATACGATTCCATCCTTTGAATTACTAAATAAGTCTGGTTCTAGTACAATTAAAGGTGTTAAGCAGTTTATCTCTGGCACAAGTGATATCAGTGTAGCTGAAGGCATTAAATTTGCCTATCCAAAAGGTTTTACCCGTCTAAATGAAAAGGGTAAAATTGCTTTTGCTAAGCATAATGTACGCCTCGATATTGAATCCTTTACAATTCCTGTACAAGCGGTTAGCACAGGCATGCCTACAATGATGGGCAAACAAATGCTAGGTGATTATTACCTTAAACAATTGGTTGAGGTGAATAAGGCAACGATCACGCGTTATGAAACGCATATTATCGATGGTAATGTGATGTTCTACTTGGCAGGTCATATGAAGAATCCTAATACAGCTGATACATCTGCAGCGGCACCGGTATCCTTTGCCGCTACTATTATCTTAGGTAATGAAGGCAATGTAGCCGTGGCTCGTATGATTGGCCCAGCAGGCACTAGACTTAGCACACCAGAGCTCATCGATGTGCTGGATGGGTTTAAATTGACTACTACATTGAATACTAACCAATCATCACAAGTTTTATAATATACACATAATATTCTTTTATTTGTATAAATCTGTATGATTTGTGCTATAATAAAAGAAATCCTCTAGAAAAAGAGGAGTTTTCCTTGATGGTCTAGAATATAATAATATAGGCTAAACGATCTTTGATCATATCCC
>JAWERH010000265.1:0-4256 GCA_032482215.1 Veillonella sp.
GTATCGATTAATACTACAGCGTTTGGCGAGTATTGTAGGTATTTTATTGGTAGTTACTATTGGTACATTTGTATTGATAAAATTATCTCCTATCGACCCCGTGTCGATGAAGTTTAATCTTGTAGGGGCTACACCTGATCCAGTATTGGTGGCACAACTGAGGGAGCAACTAGGTTTAAATGACCCTTGGTGGCAACAATATATGCGTTGGCTTAGTCAAATTGTGCAAGGAGACTTTGGTGAGTCTATACTTTATGCAGTGCCTGTGACCACGTTGTTGAAAGGGGCCCTACCAAATACATTGGGACTCGTATCTTTAGCGCTTGTCATGGGAATTGTAGTAACGATACCTCTTGGTATAGTATCTGCAAAATATCAGGATTCTTGGATCGATCATGGTATCCGTTTAGTTACGTTTTTAGCTTTAGCTATCCCAAGCTTTTGGGTAGGCCTACTGCTATTGTATCTATTTGGTGTCAAATTACAGCTCGTATCTGTGACGAATACAAAGGGCTTTGCTGCCTATGTATTGCCTGCAGTTACCCTTGCTTTGTGGATCTGTGGTCTCTACATTCGTCGATTGCGGAATGCCATTTTGGAAGTATCTCGTCAGCCTTTTGTGCAAGGGGCTCGCGCTTTGGGGCTACCTGAGTGGATGGTGTATACCCGTTATATCTTCCCTCATGTAGGCCTTATGTTATTGCCCATGATGGGGGTAACGATGGGTGCCATGCTAGGTGGGTCTGCCGTTATTGAAATGGTATTCGCCATTAAAGGCTTTGGTTACATGATGGTCCAAGGCATTGTGGCTCGCGATTATGTTTTGATGCAAGGCTACATTATTTGGATTACTATGGTGTTTATCGTGATTAATATTATCATCGATGTCGTGAGCATTTGGCTAAATCCAAAACGAAGAGCCGCTATAAAAGGAGGCTCCTATGAATAGACGAAAGCCTTACACTTTATATGCTATGTTGGTATTAGCAGCTCTATGGATTGTATTTTTCCTATGTGCTCCTTATATAGCACCATTTGATCCGGAGACAACTAGTGTGGCAGACCGCTTACAAGACATAAGCAGTACTCACTTATTAGGTACTGACCAGTTAGGGCGAGATGTTTGGTCTCGCATCCTCTATGGCGGTAAAGCTTCGTTAGGCATTGCTTTCACCATTATCGGTATCAGCGGTGCTATCGGCATCTCGCTTAATTGATTTGGTACTAGGGTTCCCGAATATGGTTATTGCCATTGCTTTCATCGGTATTATGGGGCCAAGCATCACGAATGTCATCCTGTCCCTGTGCATTACTAAATGGGCGGAATATGCGCGTATCACTAGAGGCCTCGTACAGATTGAACGCCATGGGGAGTATATTACCTTTGCTCGCATGTCGGGGGCTTCGAACCTACGAATCCTGAGTCGATATATTTTGCCGAATGTATTGCCGCCGTTGTTGATTGTTATTATTCAACATCTAGGGGAGACTATCATCTTGGTAGCCAGTTTCTCACTCATCGGCATCGGTGTACAACCGCCGGATCCGGAGTGGGGCGCTATCTTGTTGAGCTCCCGAGATTTTCTACAAACTGCGCCATGGCTGTTAATTTACCCAGGGTTCGCAATTTTTATTACTGTTGTTTTATTTAACTATATTGGCGATGCGTTGCGCGATGCTCTCGATGTATCTCGCTAACCGCGCTGTGTATAGAGCCTCTTTCACAGAGGCGATGTTCAAAAAAGGAGAAGTTATGAAACGTTGGTTATTAGTGTGTCTAACTATGCTGAGCATGGTAGCTCTCTTGGTTGGTTGCGGAAGTGATACGGCTAAACAAGACAAACAAGGGAAGCATATGAATGTTGGCTTATATTGGTTTGGTGAAACATTAGATCCAACTCACGAGTGGGATGCGTGGACATTGACGCGTATCGGTGCTGGTGAAACATTGGCAACGGTAACACCAGATATGAAATTTACTCCACAATTAGCAGACTCTTGGGAAAATGTGGACCCTACAACATGGAAATTCCACATCCGTGAAAATGTAAAATTCCATAATGGTACTCCAATGACGCCACAAAAGGTTAAAGAGTCTATCGAGTACACAATGAAACAAAGTGCTCGTTCCGCGAAAGCTGTTAAAATCGAGTCTATCACAGTAGATGGTCAAAACTTGATTATTAAAACGACAGAACCTAATGGTTCCTTGTTATCTAGCTTAACTGAACCAGCGTTCGTTATCATGGACACTGCAGACCTTAAAGACGTAGCATCTAAACCAGTTCTTACAGGTCCTTATAAAATCACTGCTTTCACAAAAGGTGAAACAATCGAACTTGCTGCCTTCGCAGATTACTGGGGTGGCAAACCAGGTCTTGACTCTGTAACAGTAAAAGATATCGAAGATAACAACAAACGCGCTATGGCGTTACAATCTAAAGACGTTGATGTAATCCAAAAAGTGGACTCTGCTAACCGCAGCTTGTTCAAAGATGGCTTCAATATTCAAGACGTTGCAGGCGTTCGTGTGCTCATGTTGAAATTGAACCATACTGAATTATCTCCATTACATGACAAAGCTGTACGTTCCGCTATTGCTCATATTATTAACTACGATTCTATGGCGAAAATCATTGGTAACAGTTCTACACCAGGTGCGGCTCCATTCCCACCATCTGCTAATTTAGGTTTTGATTCTATCGCTAATAAACCGATGACAGATGTAGCTAAAGCTGACCAACTTTTGACTCAAGCTGGCTATGCTAAAAATGCAAACGGTATCTATGCTAAAGATGGTAAAGAATTGGCTCTAACTCTTGCTATTTGGGGTAAAGACACAAGCTTGTACGAAGAAATTCAACAAGAATTGAAACAAGCTGGCATTGCAGTAACTCTTAAAAAATTACAAGGCGCTGGTGAAGTAGATACACTTGGTACAGATGGCTTTGATATGGTAGAACGTGCTGTGGTTACTATGTCTACAAATGACCCGTACTGGTACCTCAGCTTGTTCTACAAAACTGGTGCTAAAGCAAACGTTGGTGCTTACTCCAACCCTCAAGTAGACGCATTAATCGATCAATTGTCATGTATCCAAGTGCAACTGTTGTATCCACTACAAAAGTTAAAAATGTACCAGTACATCCAATTGATTACTACTTATTAACAAAGGATTCTACTATTGAATAAATCTGATTGTATCGTATTTGATAAGGTTACAATTTCATATGGTACGGAGCAAGCGGTACGCGATGTATCCTTCTCCGTGCCCACTGGTGAGGTCTTTGCCATTGTTGGTGAAAGTGGCTCTGGTAAATCTACCTTGGTCCGTGCCGCCTTCGGCATGTTGAAACAAGCTAGTATTAGCGGCCAAATTTTGTTAAACGGTACCGATGTTTCCACCTTAAGTGATGGCGATTGGCGACAACTACGGGGCACAAAGATTTCTATGATCTTCCAGAACCCTAGTGCTTATCTAAATCCATATCGGACTGTAGAAAATCACTTTAAGGATTTGTTCCTTGCTCATGGTGAAAGCTATGAAATAGCTCGCGTCATCGACATGTTGAAGTTAGTTCATCTCAATGATGGTGAGCGGATTTTACAGTCCTATCCGTTTCAACTGAGCGGTGGTATGCAACAGCGACTAGCTATAGCTTTAAGTCTTATCTTAAAGCCTAGCATCGTATTTGCTGATGAACCAACTAGTGCCTTAGACATGCTCGTGCAAGCCTCTGTGCTAGACCTTTTAAAAGAGGTAACACAAGCCCTTGGTGCAACAGTTGTTATCGTAACGCATAACATCAAGGCTGCCGGACATATCGCTAATAGCATTGGTGTAATGCATAAAGGCCAGCTCGTTGAAGTGGGGGCGACGGAAGATATTATGAACCATCCAAAAGACGAGTATACGCGCGTATTATTAGATTCCGTAATGAAAGTGGTGTAGTATGATTCAAGTTGAGCATTTATGTAAACAATATACAAACCACCATCATACGGTTCGTGCTGTTGATGATGTATCTTTCTCTGTAGCGGAGAATGAACGGGTAGGTATTGCTGGTGGTAGTGGTTCTGGTAAAAGTACACTGCTTAGGATGATTGCTATGCTAGAAAAACCTACATCTGGCACCTTGCGACTCTTTGGTGAGGAAATCCATTCCATTCAAAATCATACAGAAATATATCGCTCTATGCAGATGATGTTCCAAAATCCCTTGGCGGTGATTCCGCCTAGAATGAACTTAGAAGCA
>JAWERH010000266.1:0-2939 GCA_032482215.1 Veillonella sp.
ATTTCTTTTATTATACTATATGACATAGATCTAGAAAGAAATTTAGAATGAGTTTTAGAAAGATCTCTAGAAGGGATATGCTAAACGTCTTGAAGAAGCGATGACCGCATGTGGTATTGAATTCTAATATAAAAAAAATTTATTAATAGGTTCACAGTTTTATGGTGTGATTTCTACCCAAAAATTCTATAGATACGCTTATTTTTTTAATAAAAAAGAAAAAATATATTAATTAATTGACAAATTTAAAAATATCTGAACAAAGTAGGTTTTTTACGTTGACTGTTTGCTGTAGAATTGTGTACAATTAATTTGTAGATTATTGTGTGCATATGGAGGTAGAATATGGCAGAAATTGGCGTACTGGAAGGTTATAAACATAAAGAAGATGTACCTGATGCAGAGTACATGAAATTAGACAACCAATTGAGCTTCCCACTTTATGTAGTGGCGAAGGAAATTGTTAATGCATATCGAAGTCACTTAGATAATATGGTGATTTGTCCGTTAAAGAACTAGGCCAAGTATTGCGCCTTGATTCTGGTACATTAACACCACTTTTAAAGAAATTAGAAGCAAAAGCATTCTTAAAGCGTAAACGCAGCCGCCAAGATGAACGCGTAGTAATGGTAACCCTTACTGATACAGGTAAAGCATTACGTGATGAAGCAGTTCATATACCACGTCGCTTGTCTGAAGCTGCAGGCCCGATTTTTGACGTTGAAGAAACACGTCAATTGCGCATGTTGCTTAACAAATTGTTAGAAGCAATCGATAACGCTAATGCTAGAACAGCAGAGAAGCTTAAGCGCTAATGTAGCGTACTCTAGTAAGATCTCATATGCATACATTCTGTAATTTAATATATCTAATATTTTCATAAAATGTGATATACTATACATATAACGTATTGTGCTGAGGTCATGTGAGAGCATGACCTGTCGTGAGATGCCGTAAAGGCAAAAAGGAGAGCATTATGAATAAAAATTTATTAGGTGCATTTGTATTAGCCGGTACATTATTAGTTGGTGGTGTTGCTAATGCAGCAAACTGGAATGGTTTAGCTAACTATCCAGAGGTTCCAAACAGTGCAAATGGTTCTGAAACATACTTCTTTGATAAAGCATCCCAATTCAGTGGTATCGATAGTAGCCGTAACTATGTATTCGGCATCAATGTAGTGAATATGCATAACAATCAATATGGCGAAGCTACATTGTTCAAATATATTGTTCATCCAAGCTTGCATACTGTATATCGTTTCTCTCCAGATGGTCAAGCGTACCAAATCACTCCTGGTTCTAATGAATACAACATGTTCTTAGCTGCTTGGAAAGAAGTATACGGCACTGATTTCTCTTTCCCAGCTTTATAATTTGATGGCGCAAGCCGTAATAATTACATAACTATTGCTGGTGAAAGCTCCTTTGGGCTTTCACCAGTGTTGTTTATGGAGGTTTCCTATGTCTAAATCTGAATTTGCTCAAGCCTATACGGAGCGCATGTTCCCTGATATTGCAGCCCCTGCAGGTTATATCGACCCTGAGTTTGAAGTTTTATTTGATAATTTTGCGTTCGATGAAGTTATCACCGAAGAGGGTCGTAATGTGCCTGCCAAGGATCGCTTCTTGGCTATTTGATTCCCGATGAAGTAATCGAGCTTATTTATCAAGCTGTGCCATATCTTGGCATTGGTCGTGTACGCCCATTCTTTAAGGTTACAAATAAGATTTTTGACTATCGTGGGGAAACTGTTGCGGATCCATCTCGCAGTACAATTACTGCTACATCTCGTCTTGAAAAGGGCGTAGAAAAACAGGTGGAAATCTTTGGTGAGTCTATCCGTAATTCTTACCAAGAAGGTCCTGAAGAGACACGTCACATCAATAAGTGGCTTGCTAATATGTTCGGCGACTACTACACGCGTAAAGGCTTGAGTGTGGCTCATCGTGAAATGATTACCTTCTGTTTCTTGGCAGCTCAAGGTGGATGTGAACCTCAATTAAAGGCTCACGTAGAAGGCAACTTGAACGTAGGCAACAGTAAACAATATTTGATTAACATCGCATCTCAATGCGTGCCGTACATCGGCTATCCTCGTACCTTGAATGCCCTTCGTTGCATTCAAGATGGCTACACCGCATGGGAAGCTAAACAATAAAGGAGTTCTATGTTATTTTCTGGTATTAGTTTAACGATGATTTTAGCGTCTATACCAGCGCTTATCATCGCAGCTGCAGGGCATGAATTTGCTCATGCCAAGGTAGCAGATATGCTCGGCGACTCTACGCCGCGCTCCATGGGTCGCTTGACCTTGAATCCCGTGGCACACCTTGATTTAATTGGCTCTATAGCCTTCCTTGTTGGTGGATTTGGTTGGGCTAAGCCAGTAATGGTTAATCCATCTAATTTCCGTGATCCTCGTACGGATTCTACTTTAGTTTCTATTGCGGGACCAGCATCTAATGTGTTGATGGCCTTTTTGGGGTATTTAGCCCTTCGTTTTCTTGAAAGTTATGGCTTGTTGACGAATGAATCATTAGAATTAATACTGACACTGATTGTCGTATATAATATCAATTTTGCTATTCTTAATATGATGCCAATACCACCACTAGATGGCAGTCGTATTATTACAAGTCTATTGCCTGGGAGCTGGCAATTTACGTTGGAACGTTTAAGTTTTGTAAGTTTGATTTTGCTCATCTTAGTACTTAATACACCAATTGCTAGTAAGATTTTCATTCCATTACAACAAACTATTTTGCAATTGTTTGAGCGTATCGTAAACGTCATTTTGTAAGGGTCATACGGTAAGGCTTTTATTTTATCTTCCTCTATATATTAAAAACTATCGATATAGTTTCTAATATATGATATACTGTGTATAGAAATCGTAAATTTTCGATATATTAATGTTACAGTGTATGGTTAGATAC
>JAWERH010000267.1:0-2200 GCA_032482215.1 Veillonella sp.
AGTTTACTTTTACGGAAGCCATGGTAAACTCTGTGGGCGTAGTTCAAATTAAAATTGTCGACTATACGGCCAAAAGACGAAGACAACTTGAACAAGATGTTATTATGCCTCCATTAATTAAATAATGATACAACAATCCTATTGAACTCTATTATGATATAGCGTTCAGTAGGATTTTTTATATCGAACCTAAGCATTAGATACATTATTTGGTTATGACGATGCTTTCACAAAAGGAAAGATAAAAGTTTTATGAAGTAGCTGGAGCTACAGAATAGGTTTCTTGATTCTGATATAAATAAGAAAATATATCATTATATGTGTGAAGTATATTATAAAATTTTATAAGGCAGAGAGAGAATATGAGAAAATTAATATGTAACTCCATTTTGGCTGCTATAGCTGTTGGTTTAGTATCTATAAGCTATGTATCCGCAGATACTGTTGATCAGTCTGTATCGATTAATAATTCTGAGGTCACATCTAAGTCTAAAAATGTTACGCCAAACATGAATAATGCTTCTCCAATTAAACAAATACCAAGAATGCAATTAGTAGGCTGGCCTTTTATGACTCAAGACAGTGCTCGTAACTTTAAGGGGATAGCAGAGGTTACTCAGAAATTACCGTATGAGGCTGAGGCACCTAGTTATATACCTTATGGATATTAGCTTTATACAGCACGTCTTGATCGAAATGATGTGCTAGAGGTTGTATATTACAAAAAAGATGCACCTATCTATCAGGCTGGGAAAAAATTTATTACTAATGCTATGGCCTATCGAATGGGATACTCCTTGGATACCGTAAGAGATACAGCGTATATTCCTGCAGAGTATAAGGACTATGAATGGTCTGAGCAAGGTGAATCTGGCAAGGTGTATTATACAGGTAAGCCAGGAGTACAATTGATCCGTAGCATTACGTGGACGGAAGGTGGCATGGCGTACTCCTTATTCTTCTTAGAACCTGTGAAAGCAGTTGATGCTGAATTCTATAAGGAACATGTGGTACCTGTAAAAAATATAGATAGCTCACGTTATGAATTATTAGGAAACTATCCGGTTACGAAGATTTCAAACAAAACAATTGATGAATATAATAAAGAACGAATGATTCCTTAGCAGATAAACTGATGTTATACAAATTGTATCTAGAACAATATATTGTGTAATAGCGGTAGAATTTGTAATTGCTTATAAAGAGGAAAAAATATGAGAAAAACAATGTATAAGTCCGTTTTAGCTGTTATTGCTGCTGGGTTATTATCTGTAGGAATGGCCACAGCAGAAACGCTAGATACTCCTGATACTACAGATCAGACTGGATCCACTAAAGCACTTAAGCTAGGACATAATTTAAAAAATGTAGAGCCTAGAACTGATAGTTTACAGTGGCACTTTCATGATTGGCCTATAGAGAATACAAAAAAGGCGCATACTTTTAACGGAAAGCTATTAGAGGCAGCAATCCCTTATGGTTATGAAATCTATACAGTGCGGCAAGACAAAAATGATGTATTAGAGGTTGTATATTTTATAAAAAATTCCCAAACATATCGAGTTGGGAAGAGAAACTCTGGTAGTATTTTTGTTTATAGAATGGGTTATTCAGTGGAAGATGTAAAAGATGTACCGTATGTTCCTGCTGAGTATAAGGACTTTGAATGGTCTGAACAAGGTGAATCTGGCGAAGTCTTTTACACCGGGGATCCAGCAGCACAACTAATTCGCAGCATTACGTGGACAAAAGACGGTATGGCATATTCCTTATTGTTCTTAGAATCTGTGAAATCAGTTGATGCTGAATTCTATAAGGATCATGTGGGGCCTGTAAAAAAATAGATAGTTCACGTAGCAATTTATTTGGAATAAAGCGAAATGTGTGTAACCGCTCGAAGAGGAGAGAATATGAAGAAACTTTGGCGTACAGCCAGTTAGTGCTACATACCCATTAATAGATAAAAATGGTAATACCGTTCCTGTTGAACGAGATGTAGATAATCAGAAAATTATCGATGATAATCAAAAACTTATGGATCGTTATCTCTGGTATGATCAAGTTGGTGATAATGATTTAGTTAAAACTAATATTGAGAGTACCGCGCAGGAATTTGGCTATCCTATACAAGTTCCGTCTTATATGCCTAAAGACTATGCAGTACGTGATGTAAAGGCCAAGGACCATGACGTATTAGAAA
>JAWERH010000268.1:0-686 GCA_032482215.1 Veillonella sp.
GGCAACGTTGAAATCTTGTAATTATCTGCGTTCATAAAAGCTCCATTATTTTTAATATCAACCACAACAAAGAGGACTGTATATCGCTATTTGTGTAAAGAGTATTTTGCTATACTATAGGTGTTGCTAACCCTAATCTGGCAACAGAAAGGGGGTGTAGTTATTGCACAACAACTATCAATTTTGGCTAGCCGTCATGGTAAATGTACTCGCCTACTACATTTGCAAGTGGTTAGACGCTTTCCTAGCCCTTTTATTTAGCAACTAGCCCAACGCTCTAACATTAGCGTAATAATGTAAAAAATCCCTCGGAGTTGCAGC
The DNA here is from genome assembly GCA_032482215.1 of Veillonella sp. Taxonomy (GTDB): domain Bacteria; phylum Bacillota; class Negativicutes; order Veillonellales; family Veillonellaceae; genus Veillonella. The sequence continues at coordinate 322 of JAWERH010000268.1, forward strand.
TCCGGGGGATTTTGTAGTTAATTGCACAACTATCAATTGCCTATCTATAATATACTACACTTAAAATGATTTTTCAATATTTTACACCGTTAATCATTTCTCTAGCCCGCTCAACAGAAACTGGTTCATTAAATAAAAATATATGGTTCTGCCCCCTATGTTCCCAAGCTGCTAAGTAAACAGCGTCATCCACCATTCGATAGGTTACCGTCATACCATTCACAATATCCGTCTTCTGAGGCACATAATCCTTATAATCGCCTGCAATATTACCAGATAGAGTCGATACGCGATACTTAATATACTTTGGCATATCATCTACACGGTCAAAATATGTTCCTTTTAAAAGCTCATGATAGGCATAC
>JAWERH010000268.1:728-2184 GCA_032482215.1 Veillonella sp.
TCTATAATCCTCATCAGTCATAGTACAACTTCCAAGTCTATCTGGACAAGGAAACTCATTTCGATCACCATAAGGCTGATCATAAATCGAATTACCATTAAGACGAAACCGCAACAAATCATCTGCGGACACAACATTGATGGAACCTATAAAAGCTAGCGTAGCTAACGCACATACAACCTTTTTCATGATATATTCCCCTACAAACAAACTACATATAGTAAGTTAATTATATCACCTAAAAAAGCTAATATTCTTATATTCATAAGTATTTTTCGTCCAGGAAAAGATAAGCATTATGTATGCAATTCGCAGTAAAATGATTGCGATTATAAAGCATTTGCATTACAATATAAGTAATAGGAGGTGATACTATGGCTAAAACGGCCTCTATCAGTTTGCGCATCGAGCCAGCTGTAAAAGCACAATTAGAAGCACTATATGCTAGCTTTGGCATATCCGTAACTGATGCGATTAATATTTTTCTCCATACATCACTAATGGAAGGCGGATTTCCATTTCAACCTAAACAACCTCGTTATAATCTAGAAACAGAAGCTGCTATTCAAGAAACGAAAGATATATTGGCAGGAAAAGTAAAAGCAAAATCATATGCTAATGTAAAAGAAATGATTGAGGATTTAGGATTGGAGTAATCAATTATGTTGAGATTAGTGCTTAGCAGTAAGTTCAAAAAGGACCTAAAGCGCTCAAAAAAACGCGGTAAAGATCTCAATAAACTCTATTCAATCATCAATAAATTACAGAATCAAACGCTATTAGATCCTAGTTATAAAGATCATCCATTAACAGGAAACTACGAAGGCTTTAGAGAGTTACATATCGAGCCAGATTGGCTTCTAATTTATGCAATTAAAGATGACATATTAGTATTATCTTTAACTCGCACGGGCAGCCACTCAGATTTATTCTAACTAAGCTAAAGAGGAATGTGAAAACATTCCTCTTTTCTATTCCCCCCAAAATTTATACCAGTTATCATCCTAAATCTATCCTATTTGATAGTATCTATCGCAAATCATTCTACTATTCAAAATTATTGTAGGTGCTATAATGAACTTAACAAAAGGAATAGGTGCTCATATGATACTAAGTGCATCTTTCCAAACCCATATTTAGTAGTTATATCAAGGAGATTATCATGACACATACACAATTAACACAACTAGTTCAAGCTTTATTAGATGCACCTACAAGCAATGAAACAGTAAAGGAATTCGCTCAATCTTGGATTAATGCAGAAGGTACACCTAAACAAGAAGAACTTACAAAACAACTCGTATCCGTAGCAGAACAAAATATTGCGCTTATCGATGAAACAATCAGCTTTGCAGGATCTGAACTTGCTACACAAATCCTTGGCGAAGAAGGCGCAGCTAACCTATTACAACATGCTAAAGACATTAAAGCAGAAGGCGCAGAATTCTGCGACTGC
>JAWERH010000269.1:0-1870 GCA_032482215.1 Veillonella sp.
CTTCATAGAAATGTTATAATATTCTGTATATAATTGTGTTCTAATAGAGGAGGACCTATGAAACGGATTCCATTGGTAACACTATTAGTTGTCGCATTGGCAATGGTTTTGGCAGGATGTGGACTGCTTTCACAAAAAACAGAGCCCACTAGTTCAGCGCCACCAGTAAAAGAAGTCAAAATGGTACATCCATCAGGTATTCCTGTTCTTATGTATCATAAAATTGGCGACGATAAAGATAATGATGCGGTTATTCGTGAGGATTTATTCAGAGAACAAATGAAGTTCCTCAAAGATAATGGCTATAATCCACTAACGATGGATCAACTATATGACTATGTCGTAAATGGTGCAGCAGTGCCTGAAAAACCTGTTGTATTAACCTTCGATGATGGCTATGCTGATACGTATTCTATCGTATATCCAATCATGAAAGAGTATGGTTTTGCAGCCACTGTGTTTATCAATCCTGGCGATGTAGGCACTCGGTTAACTTGGGATCAAATTCGTGAAATGCATAAGAATGGTATCACCATTTCTAATCACGGGTTCCAACATTATTACAAAGGCTCAAGAAGCCCTCGCGAAAGAAGTAGGTATCAAGGATAATCCTTGGTTCTGCTATCCTTATGGAGATAAAAATGAATTCACCGATGCTGCCACTAAAAAAGCGGGCATTAAAATGAGTATGGCCATGAAATCTGGCTGGGCTCATACAGGTGATAATCCATATAACATTTTGCGTGTTTGGGTTGGTAATGCTGTTGATATCAAACATTTTGAAGAACGCATTAGCACCGAACATTTCACTGATTTATAAGGAGAAATACATTGTTCAAAAAGAATTGGGTAAAGTTCATCATCATGGTGTTCCTATTTACTGTTGTAACCTCACCATTCGTGGTGCTCTTTGGACCATTTAATAATGTAAAGCGCGCCGTTATTGGTGCCATATTGCAATCTCGCCATCCTCATTACATTACATGGCTATTCAGTGAAGATGAATTGCAATCTATTTTGGGCACTGTTGGTGTTGTTAAAAGCCAAGATTTGTTCAAGTTTAATGCTCGTGAAGATAAGAGTTTAAACCTTGAAAAAATTCAGTCTGCTCGTTATGTAGGCTATATTCTTGAAATTCCAGATCCTCGTCGTATTGAAGTCGGTACAGCTGCTAATATTCAAGAAAAAGGCGATACTACAAGTAATATTGCGAAGATGAATAATGCGGTAGCTGCTATTAACGGCGGTGGTTTCCACGATCCTAATGGTACTGGTACAGGCCGTTTGCCATATGGCTTTATCTTGCATGATGGTGAATATGTTATCGGTAAAGATGTAGGCCCTGAAGAAGCGGTAGACTTTGTAGGCTTCTCTAAATCTGGTAACCTTATTGCAGGTAACTATGACAAAACACAACTTGGTGATATGAAAGCCATGGAAGGTATTACCTTTGGCCCACCCCTTATCGTAGATGGTAAGAAGATGATTACTGAAGGCGATGGCGGCTGGGGCGTAGGTCCACGTACTGCTATCGGTCAAAAGAAAGATGGTACAGTACTATTCCTCGTAATTGATGGTCGTCAACCAGGTTATTCTCTTGGCGCTACATTACGTGACGTACAAGATATTCTCTATGAAAAAGGTTGCTACATTGCAGCGAATTTAGATGGTGGTTCTAGTTCTACACTATACCTCAATGGTAAAGTAGTAAATAAACCAGCCGATTTGTTAGGGGAACGCATGATCCCAACGGCGTTTATCGTGAAATAGGAGGACACATGAAACCTTTTACGCGTGTACTGAGCGCCTTTGCGGTAGGTATTCTTCTGCAAGGTGGGGTGTACCTATACCTTGATCAATATATGTTTGC
>JAWERH010000270.1:0-1451 GCA_032482215.1 Veillonella sp.
ATTTGGCTTTTGCCCATGCGCACGCGAGCACGCTTTAAGTTCTTATAAAACTGCATGTTCATCACCTACATCGATACATAAACAACTACAAACTATATACTTTTATAATAATGTATCACTAATTTTTTAATGTATCACCGATTTTTTTGAAAGCTTCATCAGCTACAGCCAATGTGCGTTCGATTTCACTGCTCTTATGGCAGATAGATACGAAGTTACTTTCATAAGGGCTTGGCGCATAGTAAATACCATGGCTCAAGTTATGGTGGAAGAACATTTTAAATTGTTCTTCATTGCACGCTGCTGCATCATCAAAGTTCTTAACTGGTTTATCAGTGAAGAAGATGGTGAACATGGAGCCTACCCGTTGTACTACAACAGGCACATTGTATTGAGCTGCCAAGCGTTCAAAGCCTTCACAAAGGGCGATGGTTGCATCTTCTACTTGTTTAAAAATTGTTGGGTCTCGTTGCAAAATGGAAAGTGTTGCCAAACCAGAGGTAACAGCAATTGGATTACCGCTCAATGTACCAGCTTGGTAAATAGGCCCAGCTGGTGCGATTTGGTTCATAATCTCACGAGCACCGCCAAATACAGCAAGTGGCATGCCACCGCCAACGATTTTACCAAGGCATGTAAGGTCAGGTTTAATATTGTAACGTTTTTGTGCACCCCCACTACTAGCGCGGAAGCCACACATTACTTCGTCAAAGATTAATAATGCGCCATGAGCCTTAGTCACTTCTCGCAAGGTTTCAAGGAAGCCTGGTTCTGGAGGCACGCAGCCCATGTTTCCTGCTACAGGTTCTACAATAATAGCCGCAATAGTATCGCCGATCTCGTCGAATAGCTTGCGAACCGCATCAGAGTCATTGTACGGCAAAGTAATTGTATTTTCTGCTACACCTTGAGGAACGCCAGGGCTATCTGGTACACCAAAAGTAGCAAGGCCTGAGCCAGCTTTTACCAAGAGTGCATCGCTATGACCATGGTAACAGCCAACGAATTTAACGATACGATCGCGACCAGTATAGCCACGAGCTACGCGCAAAGCACTCATAGTCGCCTCTGTACCAGAGTTAACGAGGCGGATAACCTCCATAGATGGCATGAAGGCTTGTACCTTTTTAGCCAATTCTGTTTCTAGTAGTGTAGGCGCACCATAGCTAGTGCCGCGAGGAATCGCCTCTTGCAAGCTAGCGATAACCTCTGGGTTAGCATGGCCCAAAATCATAGGGCCCCAGCTCAACACATAGTCGATGTATTCGTTGTTGTCGATATCATAAATACGGCTGCCACTTGCACTGCTGATAAACGGAGGGTTAGAACCTACACTGCGGTAGGAACGAACAGGACTGTTTACGCCGCCTGGCATATAACGTTTAGCCTCTTCAAAGGCCTTTTCAGATTTACCGAGTTGGAACATGGTTTCTCCTTACTTTTGTAACCAT
>JAWERH010000271.1:0-2208 GCA_032482215.1 Veillonella sp.
ATTAGCGCCACCAACGATTTCAGAAATTTCGTTTGTAATGCTAGATTGACGTAACTTGTTATATTCAAGACCTAAGGAATCAATGAGTTCCCCTGCATTGTCTGTAGCAGATGTCATGGCTGTCATACGAGCACCCAATTCACTTGCTGCAGATTGCAACAATCCATTATAAACAGTAATTTCTAAATATTTTGGTAGCAACGCCTCCAAGACAGATACAGCAGATGGCATGAAATCATACTCCTGCCCTTTTACCTCATCTTGTGGTTGCTCTATTGGCAACAAGCGTTCAGCCTGTGCAATTTGCGTCATAGAATTTACAAAACGTGTATATATCATGATGACTTCGTCAACTTCATGACTTTCGTATAGTGAAAGTGCTTCATGCATAATGGCACGCGCATGTTCATAGGAAGGTTTATCAGAGAAGCCAGCATAGGACTTATCGATATGAATTCCTCTGGATTTCATGCTGTCTCTTGGCTTTTTACCAGCCGTGATAACACGATATGTATCGGAAGATTTGCCATGCAATTGCTCCATAGCAAATTTCAATACATTAGACGAGAATGCCCCTGCAAGGCCCTTATCAGCACCTATTACAACATAGCATGTGCGTTTTATAGGACGTACCTCTAGTAAAGGACTGCTAAAGCCTTCTAAATCACTATTAGACATATGACGCAAGATTTGCCCAATTTTTTCTGCGTAAGGACGTGTAGATTCCGCTTTTGTTTGTGCCCTACGAAGACGAGCTGAAGCAACCATCTTCATCGCTTTTGTAATTTGTTGCGTATTGGTAACACTTTTTATGCGTTTTCGCAAATCTTGTGCACTAGCCATACATTACGCCTCCTTATGACTTGCTTCAATAGATTTTCAGTATCTTCATCAATTTTCTTAGACGTTTCAATATTCGTGATAATTTCAGGATAGTTAGCTTTCACAAAACGTAAAAGTTCAGATTCAAATGATAATACATCAGCTACTTGAATATTAGCTAAGTATCCTTTTGTACCAGCGTAAAGATTGATAACCATTTCTGCTACGCTCATAGGTTCATATTGACCTTGTTTTAACATTTCAGTCAAACGTTCACCGCGGTCTAATTGTGCTTTAGTAGCCGCATCAAGATCAGAACCGAACTGTGCGAAGGCTGCCAATTCACGATATTGTGCAAGGTCCAAACGCAATTGGCCTGCTACTTGTTTCATCGCTTTAGTTTGTGCACTACCACCTACACGGGATACGGACAAACCTACGTCAACAGCTGGACGGATACCAGAGTAGAACATATCTGTCCCCAAGAAAATTTGACCATCAGTGATGGAGATTACGTTTGTTGGGATGTATGCAGATACGTCACCCGCTTGTGTTTCAATGATTGGCAACGCTGTAATAGAACCACCGCCAAGTTCTGGTGAAAGTTTAGCAGCACGTTCTAATAGGCGACTGTGTAAGTAGAATACGTCGCCTGGATACGCTTCGCGCCCTGGTGGACGGCGTAATAATAGAGACATAGCACGGTAAGCAGCTGCTTGCTTAGTTAAGTCATCATATACGCAAAGTACATGTTTGCCTTTGTACATGAAGTATTCACCCATAGCAACCCCTGCATACGGAGCGATGTATTGTAGTGGAGCCCCTGTAGAAGCACTAGCAGAAACGACGATTGTATAATCCAACGCACCTGTTTCTTCTAATTTTTGTACTACACGAGCTACGGTAGATTCTTTTTGACCAATAGCTACATAGATACAAATAACATCTTTACCTTTTTGGTTGATGATTGTATCAAGAGCGATTGCAGTTTTACCAGTACCGCGGTCACCAATGATAAGTTCACGTTGACCACGACCGATTGGTACCATTGCATCAATGGCTTTCAAACCAGTTTGCAAAGGTTCATTTACGGATTGACGATCCGCAATACCAGGAGCTGGATGTTCTACAGGACGACGTTCTGTCGCTTGAATAGCACCCTTACCATCGATAGGCTGCCCCAACGGATTTACTACACGACCAATAAGTGCATCACCTACTGGTACGTCCATAATTTTGCCAGTACGGCGTACTTGGTCACCTTCTTTAATCAAGAAGTCATCACCCAATAGTACGGCACCAACATTATCTAATTCTAAGTTCAAAACCAAGCCATATACGCCGTGTGGTAACTCTAACAACTCACCGGCCATGGCTCTTTCAAGA
>JAWERH010000272.1:0-3634 GCA_032482215.1 Veillonella sp.
ACTTAGTCTTAAGCTCTGTATGAACCTCTAAACCAACGACTGTTTCGTATTTACTACTCATAGAGAAACCTCCCCAGTTGGTGCTACTAATTGACAGTCCGGACGTGCTTGTTCAAATGTGAAAGCAGCACGTAATAATGTTTCTTCACCCATAGCAGGGCCAAGTAATTGTAATCCAATTGGCAAATTATTGCTACTCATACCTGCTGGGATGCTAATACCTGGAATACCTGCAAGATTTGCTGGTACTGTACAGATATCTTCTAAGTACATTGCTAATGGATCATTAGCTTTTTCACCAAATTTGTAGGATGTATTAGGTGCAGTTGGTGTCAAAATCAAATCCACCTTGGAGAATGCTTCGTCAAATTCGTTTTTAATAAGGCGACGAACTTTCAAGGCTTTCAAATAATAAGCATCATAGTAACCAGCACTCAATACATAGGTACCTAACAAGATACGGCGTTGCACTTCAGGACCAAAGCCTTCTGTGCGAGTTTTAGTAGACATATCTACAAGATTATCTGCAGGTACGCGCATACCATAGCTTACACCGTCATAACGAGCCAAGTTGGAGCTAGCTTCTGCCAATGCGATGATATAGTACGCAGACAACGCATATTTAGAGTTAGGTAAAGAAACCTCAACGATTTCAGCACCCAATTTTTTATATGTTTCGATAGCCTCTTCCATAGCTTTTCGAACTTCGCTATTGAGACCTTCGCCAAAGAATTCTTTTGGCACACCGATTTTAAGATTTTTTACATCATTTACAAGAGCTGTAGTGTAATCTACACGAGCACCTGGAATGGATGTGGAGTCTTTCGCATCATGACCAGAGATGGCATTTAATACTAAAGCAGCATCTGTTACATCACGAGTAATAGGTCCAATTTGGTCCAAAGAGGATGCGAAGGCGATTAAACCATAACGAGATACATTACCGTATGTTGGTTTTAAGCCTACAACGCCACAGAAGGACGCTGGTTGACGAATAGACCCACCAGTATCGGAGCCAAGAGCCCAAATAGCAGACCCGCTGGATACAGCTGCTGCACTACCGCCAGAAGAACCACCTGGTACGCAATCAGCATTCCAAGGATTAGATGTTTTAGCTAATGCAGAGTTCTCTGTAGAGCCACCCATAGCAAATTCATCCATATTAAGTTTACCAAGGCTAATATAATGATTGTTTTGTAAACGTTCAATAACTGACGCATTGTATGGAGGCACAAAGTTTTCCAACATTTTAGATGCACATGTTGCAGGTTCATCTTTAATACAAATATTATCTTTAATTGCACCAGGAATACCTGCCAATGGGGAAATAGCATCACCTTTAGCAATTGCTTCATCTACAAGCTTAGCTGTAGCCAAAGCACGATCATGAGAATCGGATAAGTACGCATGTACAGTCGGTTCCACTTTCGCTGCCACAGCGAAACCTCCTATTCTTGTACAACGCGAGGTACTTTAAAGTACCCATCCTCTGCTTCTGGAGCATTGGATAAAGCTAAATCATGATCAAGGGATGGTTTTGTTTCATCCTCTCTAAATACATTGTGCAATGGTACTGCATGAGCCATAGGCTCCACACCATCAAGTTCTAATGCATCTAGTTCAGCAACATAAGTCAAGATGTCGGACAACTCTTTTTCTACATGTGCCATATGTTCTTCCTTAACTTCCAAGCGTGAAAGTAAGGCGATTTTTTTAATTTCCTCTTGGCTGATTTTCATCGAGACACATCCTTTCATAATTATTTATTATAAAGCAAATAATATATATTTTCAAAATATTGTAGAATGTATGATACCCAATTCATTTGCTTTAGTAAGTTTACTACCACTGTCTTCGCCAGCAATAACAAGGGTTGTTTTCTTAGAAACAGAACCTGTAACCTTAGCCCCATGAGCTTCAAGAATCTTACCAGCTTCACTGCGACCCATAATTTCAAGTTTACCTGTGAGAACGACGATTTCGCCTTCCATTTGGTTGCCTGCTGCTTCAACAACATCTACAGTCATCTTAAGTCCAGCTTCTGTTAAGCCTTCAATGATTTCTACATGAGCAGGATCTTGACGGTATTCAACAATACTATCTGCCATTGTACGACCAATCTCTTCTACTGCAACGAGTTCTTCCTTAGTAATAGTCATGAATCGTTCCATAGATTTTACAACACTTGCAATTGTTCCGGCTGCCTTAGATCCAATTAGTCGAATACCAAGACCATATAGTACACGATCTAATCCGCGAGATTTAGAATCTGCGATAGCTTTTACCAAATTCTCAGCAGACTTCTTACCCATTCGGTCCATGGTAACTAGTTGTTCGACCGTTAAATGATATAAATCAACAACATTGGTGATTAATTTGTTATTGATTAGGTTTTCTACAATACTAGGCCCGAGACCATCAATATTCATAGCATCGCGAGATGCAAAATGGATAATTTGTTCCTTTTCAATGGCAGGACAATGTTTATTGGTACAACGAACAGCGGCTTCACCTTCACGTCGGACTGCAGGAAATTCGCATACAGGACATGTATTAGGAATTGTAAAAGGCACTTCAGAACCAGTTCGTTTTTCAGGAACTACGCGAATAACCTCTGGAATGATCTCGGCTGCCTTGTGAATGATGACATGGTCACCAATGCGAATATCTTTTTCATTGATGAAGTCTTGATTATGTAATGTAACACGACTTACATTTGTAACGGTTTCTACCTCTTCTGGTGGATATTTGTAAGCTGTAGCCCACTTAGGATCCTTCGCAGTACTGCCAAGTACCTCTTGGTCATCGAAACTATTAACCTTAATTACCATACCGTCTGTATCGTATGGCAACTCATGGCGCTTTTCACCCCAATAATTAATAGCCTCTATGACTTCGTCAATTGTTTTGCATACGCGGTAATGAGGATTTACAGAAAACTTGAACGTTTCTAGAATTTGGAGCAATTCCTCTTGGCTATGAATATTAGCTCCCACTTCAGAACCGATTGCATAGGCAAAGAATGCTAAATTACGACTAGCCGTAATGGCAGGATCTTGTTGACGCAAAGAACCAGCTGCTGCATTACGAGGATTTACGAAGGTAGGTAAGCCCTCTTCATCACGTTCTTCATTTATACGTTTAAATTCACTATGAGGCATATATGCTTCACCGCGAACCTCGATAAATTCTGGCGCATCCTCTAGATATAAAGGAATGGATTTAATAGTACGCACATTAGCAGTTACGTCTTCACCAACGCGACCATCACCACGTGTTACGGCACGTACAAACATGCCGTTCTCATAGTGCAAATTAACAGCTAAACCATCGATTTTAAGTTCTACCACATAAGCAGAAGGCTTATGACCTAATTCCTTCTCTACACGACTAGCAAATGCACGTACTTCATCAGCACTAAATACATTAGATAAGCTCAACATAGGGCGGCCATGGACGACCTTTTCAAAGGAACCTTCTACCTTCATGCCTACCCGTTGTGTTGGCGATGATGGCACAATATATTCAGGATGAGCTGTTTCCAAATCAACAAGCTCACGATATTTTTTATCATATTCAAAGTCACTCATTGTAGGAGCATCTTTTACGTAGTATAAATACTGCGCATGAGTTA
>JAWERH010000273.1:0-1681 GCA_032482215.1 Veillonella sp.
TAAGCCCACATCCATTGTTCTCATCGGTAACATAGCAGATGAAATAGACCCAACTGTAGATCCACCAGGTATATCAGAACGATTTACATAAATTTGGTAATTTGCTTTAGATTCATCACATAAACCCTTTACGATGGCAATTGCTCGTGCATCACCTGCATAAGATTGACTACATGCTATTTTAAGAGCCACCCCTTTATTAAGTGTAGGAATATTAGTGATATCATTTTTTTCAGGATAGTTTGGATGTAAACCATGTGCTACATCGGAGGAAATCATGAATCCTTTTGAAATGAAACTATCCATCTCTTGATTAGAATATCCTAATGCATCATATACTCGTTTAATAAGGTTTGGTAAAAGCATCCCTGCTCCGCCCTCAAAAAGAATAGCACAACGTACACCATCAGCATTAGCCTTACGAGCCTGAATAATCCCTGATAGTACACCAAAGCAAGATGTTAAATTATCTAGACGAGGCGCACTAATAAAATCGCCTTCAGTCCCTAATACACAGCCTTGTTCTGTTGGGTATAATGTCATTTCATAAGACAAAATTTCAGATGGATCACAGTTGACTTCATCAGCCAAGAACGTAGTCCACGCATCGTATTGAATATCAGATTCTGGGAATAAGCTTGGATTGTTCCGGTCATTTAAAGATTTACTAGAATTCTCCTTTTCCTTACGATCCATCATCAATATAGGAAGCATTTCCTTTTGACGATTTAATTTAACACCATCATTAACGGAACGATTCATATGTATAGCTAAGTTTGGAACGATTGCGATAGGACGTTTTGTATCAACTAATACAGAATCAACATCAAAGGCATTCTCCCCTTTTAATACCACAGTACCCGCAGCCCCTAAAGGACGATCAAGCCATGTATTTTCAATGAGGCCACCGTACATTTCCACATTTAACTTGGTATAACCTTTTACTGATGTAATAGGATTTGGTTTAACCCGAATTGCAGGAAAGTCCGTATGTGCTGAAGCAATACGTAATGTGTGTTCTGGTTTCTTTCCTATATGAAAGGCAAACAAAGTAGTACCAAACACATTAACTACATAAGAACCAGAGTCTAATTGCCACTCATCATCTAAATTAAGTTCTGTAAAACCTGAGTCCAATAACATTTGTAAACTTGTATCTACTGTATGATACGGAGATGTACAAGCACCAATATATTTCAATAACTGTTCATTATCAAATTTCATAGATTCCTCCTATGTAAAATAATGATGCTATTCGTATATTCACAATGAATAGTTCATTCACGTATAATATTACAACATATACATTAATAATATATTAACTGCTCTTATTTTATCACAAAAAAGCCGCCCCAAGTGGGACGGCTTTTCCTATATTTTGTAACTACACTTCAATCAAACTCTAACATACATAGTTTTTAATGTATTACAAATATATAAAATTCTGAGTATCTAGTCTTACCACATACCAATCAATTTCATCCATACGGAACCAAGGCCCATAAAGATAATTAAGTTGATTACGGATGTAAAGAAACCAAGTTTCCACCATGTATTTTGAGGAACATAACCAGTATTGAAAATTACAGGAGATGGACCTGCAGCATAGTGAGTCAAAGACATACACAAGTTAGATGTGAATGCAATCATCAACAATGTCAACATTGGTGGTGCACCTGCA
>JAWERH010000274.1:0-1428 GCA_032482215.1 Veillonella sp.
ATAACGCCCTAATGCCATTTCTAAGGTTGGAACCAATTGTTCTTCACGAACAGGCTTAATTAAATATCCATATACGCCAGATTCTCTAGCCTTATTTATTAAATCCTGTTGACTATAACTAGTTAATAGAACTACAGGTGCTTCATGGTGAAAGCCAATTTGACGTGCTGCTTCAATGCCATCTAATTCTGGCATCTTTACATCCATTAGAACAATATCAGGTTTATATTCTTTGCAAAGCTTGATGGCTTCAACACCATTAGTCCCTTCTGCCACAACTTCATGACCACAGGATTCAATAATATCGCGTAGATCCATACGTATAAGGGATTCATCATCCACTATTAAAACGCGCATTTACTTCTCCTTCTTCATATGTATTGTCACTAGAACACCGGCATCAGTATTTTTAACAGATAGATCCCCTTTTAACTCATGGGTAACTAAATTATTAATAATAGTTAATCCTAATCGCTTATTCGAGTTAATAGAGAAATCTTGAGGTAATCCTTTTCCTGTATCAGAAAAATCTAATACAATATATTCCTCTAATTCCGAAACAGCTAGACGAATCTCTCCTGCTTTACCATCTAAACCATGTTCAAGGCTATTAGTAATTAATTCATTAGTTATGAGGGATACATAACTTGCCATATGAGAGGAAATCAATATGTCTTCTCCACTATAGGTAAAGGTAACCTCTTGGTCTTGTCGAATCATACTCATGCGCAACAAACGACATAACTCGTCATAGATTGATCGGATACCAATATAATCCTCATCATAATGGGATACAATATCGTGAACCAAAGCCATACTTTCAATACGATTGATTCCCTCTTGTAAGGCTTGTTTAACTTCTGGCAGGCTAGAACGTCTTGCTTCCATACGTAGTAATCCCGCTACAGTTTGTAAATTGTTTTTTACACGGTGATGAACCTCTTTGATAATAGAATTCTTTACTAGCAATTCTTGTTGCTGCTTACTTTCACGGGTACAATCGTGAAGCACGAGGAAACAACGTGTTTCATTGCGTCCCATAGCAATCGGAATCATATGCTGACGAATTACCATATCTTGATAGATTTCTTCACTAGTGTATATCGTTCTATCCTCTAACACTTGTTGTATGGCGGAAATTTTTAAGGTACTGCTATAAATTGATGACCCTACTAGTCGTCGATCAAATCCAAGTAAATCTACTAATTGTATAGCCGACTCATTACCATAAAGAATTCTATGAGAATCATCAAAGATGATTAAACCATCAAAATAAGAAATTGGCTCATACGATTGTATTTGCTCATCTGTAGCTGTTAGCATGAGACGTTGCATCGTATCAGATAAGATATATTCTTGTTCATATTGATTTTTTTTAATAGACGGAGATACTGTAAAAGCTATCCCCCCAATAATACGACCACCATT
>JAWERH010000275.1:0-1428 GCA_032482215.1 Veillonella sp.
TGAAAGCCACATTGAAGAAATCCTTCAAAAATACGGTCTATTATTGTTGAATCGTTTGCCAATTGATCCAACTATTGCAAATCTTTGCGATAAAGGTGACATTGAAGCTATTGAGAAAACAAATTTAGAGAACGTATCTCTACCTGAATAGGATTTATATGATAATGAAAGCTGTGCATACCTCGGGATGCACAGCTTTTTTTCACATCTTTTTATCTTGAAATATATTATATTTATGATAAGAGGATATAAATATATTTTAGTTTTTCCTATGTAGGAGGTATGTGTATGAAAAAACTATTAAACTGGATTATTCCAGCGGTCTTTGGTATAGGCCTATGGTTTATTCCGACGCCAGAGGGTTTAACACCTCAATCTTGGCATTTATTCGCCATCTTTGTGGCTACTATCGTAGGCTTTATTACTCAGCCATTACCGATTGGTGGCGTATCCATCGTTGTTATTACTGTGGCGGCTTTGACTGGTACTTTGAAAATCGGTGAAGCTATCTCCGGTTTTGCTAACTCTGCTATTTGGCTAATTGTAGGTGCGTTCTTATTCTCTCGTGGCTTTATTAAAACTGGTTTGGGGAAACGTATTGCGTATAATTTGATTGCTGCTTTTGGTAGTAGTTCCTTACGTTTGGCTTATGCATTAGCATTATCTGATTTAATTTTAGCTCCAGCAACACCATCTAATACAGCTCGTGTAGGTGGTGTTATCATGCCGATTACTACAAGCTTGGCAAAAGCTTTCGGTTCTGAACCTCAAGATGGACCTCGTAAAATTGGTTCCTTCTTGATGCAATCCATTTACCAAGTAAATACGATTACATCTGCTATGTTCCAAACATCCATGGCTGGTAATACCTTGGTTGCTGCTTTAGCACTTCAATCTTTTGGTATTGGCATTACTTGGGGTGATTGGGCTATGGCTGCCATCGTGCCTGGTATCGTTGCATTGCTTATTATGCCGTACTTCATTTACAAAGTATATCCACCTGAAATTAGAGACGCTCGCGAAGCGCAACAAATGATTCGTGAAGAATTAAGAGGCCTTGGTAAAATGTCTTTCCAAGAATGGGTTATGCTAGGTGTATTCGTTTTAGCTTTAGTATTGTGGGCTACCTCTCAATTCACAAAACTTGATGCTACAACTGTTGCATTCTTGGGCATTTCTATTTTGCTTGCTACTAGCGTTCTTGTTTGGGACGATGTTAAAAGTGAAAAAGGTGCTTGGGATACATTAGTTTGGATGGGTACATTAATGGGCTTTGCCGGTTTCTTATCCAAATTGGGCTTCATCAAATGGGCAACAGTTCAAGTTGGTGGTTATATTCCAGAAGGATCTTGGATTATTGCCTTCGTTATAGCTGTACTTATTAATACATATTCCCACTATGTATTCGCATCTTTAACTGCACATATT
>JAWERH010000276.1:0-1420 GCA_032482215.1 Veillonella sp.
GAAGTTATTCGGCGTGTACGAACATGATATTTACAATGATCGTCCAGTATTATTACGTGGTTTTGATGAGAAATTCTGGATGCCACACTCCCGTCATACGACAGTTTCTTTGGAACAAATTAAGGAAAACCGTAATCTAGAATTGTTAGCAGGGTCTGAACCAACCGGTGCAGCTATCGTTCGTAGCTTAGATAATAAACACATCTTTGTATTTGGCCATGCTGAATACGATTGGGATACACTCAACCGTGAATACGTACGGGATATTAAAAAAGGCATGGATATCGCTGTTCCTGAAAATTATTTCCCTAACGACGATCCAAAACAACGTCCTATCGTACGCTGGCGTTCTGTAAGTACATTGTTATTTACAAATTGGTTAAATTATTATGTTTACCAAGAAACACCGTATATCATTGAACAAATCCAAAAAATGAAATTTGAACGTGATAAGAACTTAGGTGCCTATATCTAAAGTATCATTAGTAAAAGATCCCCTAATTACTGCTGAAATCTCTAGTGTGAGATAATATAAAGAAAGTAATTAGGGGATTTTTATATGTTATCAATGGAGCTCGCTTTGCAGTTTTGCAGAATAGCGATCTTTGGTTTGTGTAGAATAGCAATCTTTGGTTTGTATAGATGTATTGGATATAGCTTTAAGTTATGGATAACCATGTAAATTAATAGTAGACATAATTTTTAAAACATAGTAGTATACTAGGTATAAAGAATGAACTCAATTCACAGTTAATATAAAGGAGTTGTTATAATGAGCAAACAATACAGATTTGAAACATTACAATTACATGCCGGTCAAACGGTAGATCCAACAGGTTCTCGTGCAGTGCCTATTTACCAAACTACATCTTTCGTATTTAAAGATGCAGAAGAAGCAGCAGGTCGTTTTGCTTTGACTAATCCTGGTGGCATTTATTCTCGCCTTGGCAATCCTACTACAGATGTGTTGGATGCTCGTGTAGCTCAACTTGAAGGTGGTGCTGGTGGTATTGCTGTAGCATCTGGTTCCGCATCGATTACATATTCCATATTGAATGTTGCAAGTGCTGGTGATAATATCGTAGCGGCTTCTACATTGTACGGTGGTACTTATAACTTGTTCACTGCTACATTGCCACGTTTAGGTATTCACACTAAATTCGTAAACCCAGATAATTTGGAAGAATTCGAAGCAGCTATTGATGAAAACACTAAAGCTGTTTATATCGAGTCCATTGGTAACCCTGGTATTAACCTTGTTGATGTACAAGCAGTAGCTGATATTGCACATAAACATAATATCATCTTGATCGTAGATAACACATTTGCATCTCCATACTTGTTCCGTCCATTAGAACATGGTGCTGACGTAGTTGTACATTCTGCTACTAAATACCTTGGTGGTCATGGTACAACATTG
>JAWERH010000277.1:0-2075 GCA_032482215.1 Veillonella sp.
TGATGCGGCTATAATCATCGTTTTAGTTGGGATACATGCAATATTAATACATGTGCCACCATACATAAGTGGGTTTTCTTCAATCATAGCTACAGATTTGCCCATAGAGCCAAATTTAGCTGCTAATGTTTTACCGGCTTTGCCGAAACCTAGGACGATAAGGTCATATTGTTTGGTATTCATAAAATACCTCCTATCTTTTATATTGAAAATATTAGATATTTATATTATAGCACATTATAGTAGATATAAAAGTTAAAATATAAAAATTGTTATCAATTATAATATATGAAGTCTGTTATAGTAATATTTACAACTGATGAATGTCTTTATTAAGCGAAGTGAATCATATATCAGATGTAATATATAATTTAAATGATGTGTTAAGTATTTCTACTTGACACATCTTTTTTTATGCTGTAGTATATGTAAAGTAATATGACTTGACAGTGATGGAGGTGGCGAAATGGAAGAACGCAAGCAACGCATGTCCTTACAACTTCACCACGAAGACGATATGTCCCTTGGCGAGATTGCTGAGGAATTAGGTGTATCACGGCAGGCTGTACATGATAATTTACAGCGTGCTCGGCACATTTTAAACGATTACGAATCTAAATTACACTTGGTAGCACAATATGAACAGCGTGAAGGACTGCTTTCACAGTTGAAAGAAACCTTGCCTAAAGAGGTGTTAGCTGAAAGTAAGGTACAACAAGTATTGGCGCAAATGGAGGGATATTATGGCATTTGATAGCTTGTCAGAAAAACTGCAAGAAGCCTTTCAATCCTTCAATCTTGCGTTGCGTCAAGTACGTACGGCACTTTTAGAAGCGGACGTTAACTTTATGGTTGCGAAGGATTTTGTTAAGTCCATCAAGGAAAAGGCCCTTGGGGAAGAGGTATTCGGTTCTTTGAATCCAGCCCAAACGGTTATTAAGATCGTAAATGACGAATTAACAGCTCTCTTAGGCGGTACTCAAAGCCGTATCATGATTTCTAGCAAGCCTCCAACGATTATTATGCTCGTTGGTTTACAAGGTGCTGGTAAGACTACAACAGCTGGTAAATTGGCAGTATACCTTCGCAAACAAGGTAAGCATCCAATGCTCGTAGCTGCCGACGTATATCGTCCAGCTGCTATTACTCAATTGCAAGTTGTAGGTAAGCAAATCGATATCCCCGTATTTGCTGATGAAACACCTGGTGCTAATCCAGTAGACATTGCGCGTCGTGCCGTAGAGCAAAGTACGCATATGTTGAAAGATGTTGTTATCATCGATACAGCTGGTCGTTTGGCGATAGACGAAGTCCTCATGGACGAGTTATCCAATATTAAAGCCGCTGTTCGACCTCATGAAATTCTACTCGTTGTAGACTCCATGATCGGTCAAGATGCGGTAACAACAGCACAAACGTTTAATGAAAAATTAGGCGTTGATGGTGTTATCCTTACTAAACTCGATGGTGATGCGCGCGGTGGTGCGGCGTTATCCATCAAAGCTGTAACAGGCTTGCCAATTAAGTTCACTGGTGTGAGCGAAAAAATGGATGGTTTCGATGTATTCTATCCAGACCGCATGGCTTCTCGTATTCTTGACTTGGGTGACTTTAAAACATTGATTGAAAATGTTCAAGGCGCTATCGATGAAGAAGAAGCTCGTGAAATGGCTAAGAAAATGGCGAAAAACAATTTCACCTTGGATGATTTCTTGAAACAGATGAATCAGGTGAGAAAGTTAGGGCCATTACAAAATATTATTGGTATGTTGCCAGGCATGGGACAAATTAAGGATCAATTGAAAGACCTTGATTTGAACAGTAAAGAGGTGCGCCGCATTGAGGCCATCATTACATCTATGACGGCAGCAGAGCGAGAAAATCCAAATATTCTTAATGGTTCTCGCCGCAAGCGTATTGCATTAGGCTCTGGTACTCAGGTACAAGATGTAAATCGCTTGTTGAAACAATTTGAGGAAGCGCGGAAGATGATGAAGCGCATGCAAGGTTTACGTGGCGGTAAGGGCGGCTTCCCAGGAATGCCTAAATTACCGTTTATGTAATACATGGGCAGG
>JAWERH010000278.1:0-1408 GCA_032482215.1 Veillonella sp.
AAAACGGCAACTAATGAGGTTGACTATATGAGGAGGCCCCTACATGAATGAAAAATATGTAGCCCAAGATATTGAGAAAAAGTGGCAAAAGTATTGGGATGATAACCATACATTTAAAACAGAATATGATGAATCCAAAGAAAAATACTATGTATTAGAAATGTTCCCGTACCCATCTGGTAACTTACACATGGGGCACGTGCGTAACTATTCCATCGGTGACGTAGTAGCTCGTTTCAAAAAAATGAAGGGCTTTAACGTGTTACATCCAATGGGCTGGGACTCCTTTGGTATGCCTGCAGAAAACGCAGCTATCAAACATGGTATTGCACCTAAAACATGGACACTTGATAACATCGAGAACATGAAATTACAACAAAAAGCACTTGGCTTGTCCTATGATTGGGACCGCGAAGTTGCAACATGTAAAGAAGATTACTACAAATGGACGCAATGGTTCTTCGAGCAATTCTATAAAAAAGGCTTAGCTTATAAAAAAGAAGCTAAAGTAAACTGGTGTGAAACTTGCCATACAGTATTGGCTAACGAACAAGTAATCGATGGTGCCTGCTGGCGCTGTGACAACCCAGTTGAGAAAAAAGACTTATCTCAATGGTTCTTGCGCATTACAGAATATGCGGATCGCTTGTTAACTGATTTGGACACTCTTGATCATTGGCCACAACGCGTTAAATTGATGCAAAAGAACTGGATTGGCCGTTCTGAAGGTACAGAATTCTCCTTTGAAGTTCCATCCATCAATGAACGCGTATCTGTGTATACTACACGTGTTGATACTATTTATGGCGTAAGCTATGTAGTATTGGCTCCTGAACATCCATATGTGGAACGCCTTATTGAAAATGCGCCTAATAAAGCTGAATTGGAAGCTTTCATTACACGTATGCGTAATATGAGCGATATTGATCGTACATCTACAGAAGCGCCTAAAGAAGGTATGTTCACTGGTTCCTATGCAGTAAACCCAATGTCTGGCGAACAAGTTCCTGTATGGATTGCTAACTATGTATTAGTAGACTATGGTACTGGTGCCGTAATGGGTTCCCCTGCGCATGATGAACGTGACTGGGAATTTGCTCATAAATATGATTTGCCTATTAAACAAGTTGTAGCTCGTGAAGGTGAAGAATACAGCCTTGATAAATGGCAAGAATGGTACCATGAAGATGGCATTCTCGTTAACTCCGGTGAATATAATGGCCAAACATCTGAAGAGGCACGTAAAACTATTACAGCTGCTCTTAACGAACGTGGCATTGGTGAAGGTAAGGTAAACTTCCGTCTTCGTGACTGGTTGATTTCTCGTCAACGTTACTGGGGCGTGCCAATTCCTGTAGTATATTGTGAAAAATGCGGTGAACAACTCGTTCCTGAAGAAGAGTTGCCA
>JAWERH010000279.1:0-1404 GCA_032482215.1 Veillonella sp.
GATATGGCTGAGGTTGCTATTACACGCCGTATTTATCGTACTGGTGAAAGTGAGTTCCTTATCAATAAACGCTCTTGTCGTTTAAAGGATATTCATCTTTTATTAGCTGATACAGGCCTTGGGAAAGATTCAATGGCTATTATCGGTCAGAACCGAATTGATGCTATTTTGAATTCAAAGCCTGAAGAGCGTCGTTTGATCTTTGAAGATGTAGCAGGTATTTCTCGTTTTAAAATCAATAAAGAAGATGCATTGCGTCGTATTGCTAGCACAGACCGAAACATGGAACGCGTACGCGACGTAATGGCTACTATCGAAGAGCAACTAGGACCTTTGTCTGAAAAGGCGGAAAAGACTAAAAAGTATATGACCTTAAGTCGTACAAAGCGCGACTATGATGGGGCATTAGGCTTTCACAATTATAAGACCTCTGATCGTTTATTAACGCGTTTCGAAAATGATAATATAGCCTTTAAGAATGAAGAGATTGAGCTTCAAACGGAGTTGTCCAAATTAGAAGCTCGCCGTCATACATTGCAATCATCTTCCACTAAAGAGCAAGAACAGCTTAAATTATGGGAAGCTCAGTATACGGAAAAGCAACGTGATGAAGAGCGGTTAGCTGGTCATTTACGTCTTTTAGAAGAGCAGTTAAAGACCGCTCACCGTGAATTAGATGAAACGTCTATGCGCATTAGCGAGCTAGAAGCTACACAAAAGGGCGAAGAGCAACAATTACGCATTTTAAATCAATTGATTCAAGATGAAAGCGCCCAACTGGTAGAGAAAGAATCTAAGCTAGAAGAGCTAGAATATAATTATAAAAAAGCTGTCGAAGATGTCGGTGCAGAACAAGCTAAGTTCCAATCCTTACAATCTAATCGAGAAACATTTGAGCAACATCAATTAGAAATTGTGAGCGCTATTGAAACAGCAAAGGCTAGTATTCGTAGCTTAGAAGCTCGTAAGGCTGAATCTGCAAAGCAATGTGAAGTTTTAAAGGCTGAAATAGCTCAAGTAGATAGTGAACTACAAGCAGCTCGTGCTGAATATGAAACATTGGGTCAGAGATTTACTGCTATTTCTGCACAACGACAAGCCCTCGTTGATGGTGGTAAAGAAGCAGTTATACAAGCTCGTGAGGAACGCAAAGAGCTACAAAAACTTCGTACCCAAGAACAACGTGTTAAAGGTCGTATCGAACTATTAGCCCAATGGGAAGAACAACATGAAGGATATTTAGAAGGTACTAAGAATATCCTAAACGGTAAAGGATCTTGGCGCGAAGAAATTACAGGTGCTGTGGGTGATCTCTTTACGGTAGAAGATAAATATACTACGGCTATCGAAACGGCATTAGGTGGTAGTGTTAACCACGTTGTGACCACTACTGCTCGCGCTGCT
>JAWERH010000280.1:0-2589 GCA_032482215.1 Veillonella sp.
TAAGGTAAGTCATTTGTCTCACCCTGTGGGACGGAAAGGAGTTATTATGGTCCGTATCGGTCATGCTGTACTCGGCGAAAAGGGTACAAAGATATGTGTGCCTATCGTAGGCACAACAATGAAAGAAATTTTAGATGCCACTGCGGTTGCATGTAATACACCGTGTCAGGTAGTGGAGCTACGCATTGACTATTACGAGCGGGCCTACTCCATTGACGCTATTATTGAATTATTAATGCTCATCAAGCCTCAATTAAAAGGTCGTGCCTTGTTATTTACATGGCGCACGAAAGGTGAAGGTGGGGAGAAATCCATTTCTTCACAAGACTACTTCACTATGTTAGAGCGCATCATTCCTACTGGATTGGTAGATGCTATTGATATTGAACTCTTCTTTGATCAAGATAGAATGCTCAAGACCATTGAGTTTGCTAAGGTACATGGCATTACAATTATCATGAGTAATCATGATTTTAATGGAACACCAAGTCATGAAGTTATTGTAAATCGTCTTCTTCAAATGAAAGAATTCTTAGCCGACGTGCCAAAGATGGCTGTTATGCCTAATACAACAGGGGATGTATTAACCCTCCTTGAAGCAACGGCTGAAGTTAAAGCCTTGTATCCATCTGACCCAATCATTACGATGGCTATGGGTCCACTAGGTGCTGTTACACGTACTGCAGGCGCTCTATTTGGTAATGCTATGACATTTGCCTCTGCTGGCAAAGTATCAGCACCAGGTCAAATTGATGTGCATGAATTAAAGCGTATCCTCGATACCATTGATGTAGATGGCGTCTTCGATGAACAACAACATAAACGGGTAAAAGTGCATTAAAAAAGTCGGCGAAAGCCGACTTTTTTATATGTTTTGTATTTCCTGTAATGTATTCATTTTTGAAGGTCGAATATAGAACACATATATATAATTGATAATTTTCTGAATTTTGTCTTACTGTTTACAATGGGATATCGTTCAGGAAATACAGTTAATGAAGATATTTTCTCATAGATTAACTCTAATTCTTTTCTGATAACAGCTTGATCTATAAGTTGTTGAACTAATGAAATTTTAAGACTTACTATGTCAGATTTAGCTGTAGGGGTCAAAATTATTGTATATCTCATTTTAACCTCCACACTTATAAATCTTTAAGGAGTTCATTAAAGACTTTTTCTGCAGATTCACCTATTCCATTTTCAGCCTGATTAAGACCTATTTCTATTCTTTTGTTGAATTCTTCTTTTGTCCATAAATCATCATTTATAGCATCAATCCATTCAGGGCGATGAATAGTCGGAGGAATATCTTTAGCAAATTGTATTTGTTTAGAAACTGTCTTAACTTTAGGGTTTATACGGATATTGAGTATGCCTGTTTTATCAATTTTATCAAAGGATATTTCTATTTCGTTTTCTGCTGATGTTCCGTACGTATTTATAGTATCTGAGGCCTTTAATGTTCTTCGAGGTTGTTCGTAGGTGCTGTCATTCTTGAGTGTACTTGGCGTTGGTGTTTTTTCGGTAGGAGTTGTTGGTAAAGCAATGGCAAATGGGATACGACGTTCTTTTATAATTTGACGAAATAGTGCGTCTAGCATAGAGGTGTAGGATAGGCCCTGTGCCTTTAATATGCTAGATACTTCCTGTTTTAGATCTTCGTTGATGCGGACTTGTAGGTTTACTGTTTTCATAGTATCTCTCCTAGTATTCTTTTGGCTTGTGACTGTAATTCGTTGGTCATATTATTGATTTTATATTAAAAGTTTGTTAAGTTAATTAATTCCGTTTGTAATTACATTGTAATTGCACGTGTGGATTTTTACAAATACATATAAAACATAGGGGAAATAAAAAAGCAGTAGTAATCCTAAGGATAGCTACTGCTTTTCAGTTTATATCATTGTTCTATGATATGAGTTTTAGTTTTATCTAGAAATACAGATGTAAAGTATTTTACAAATTTGATATATAAGCTCTTACAATAAATTTGCCTCAAAGTCTTTTAGGATTGCCGCTACTGTTTCTGGTGCATTACGGTTATGTTCTACGATGCATTGAGCGAAGCTTTCATACATTGGTGTACGCGTTGCTTCGAGTTCGCGTAGGCGTTCGATGCCACCACTAGAGAGAACACGACCAGAGGTAGATAGATTTTCTACTGGTTGTGTTAATTGGTAGATACGACCGTTTTGTCGTAGATGTGCGTAGTTCTTAGGCACTGTGACACAGCCGCCGCCAGTGGAAATAATAAGACCTGTTTGGGTACCAAATTTTGCAATCATTTCCGCTTCTTTTTCACGGAAGGCAGGTTCCCCTTGTTCTGTAATGTATGTGGAAATGTCTCCAATTTCTTTTTCTAACTCATGATCCACATCAATGCAAGTACGGCCCATTTCCTCACCGAGCGCTTTGCCGACTGTAGTTTTTCCTACGCCAGGCATGCCGATGAGGATAATGTTTTCCTTTTCATGGCGCATATCTCGTAAGATTTGCTCGATTTCCTTTGTGCCAAAGCTTTCACCTTGGAAATGGTTAGCAGCCTCAACGCCTTGAGCCACGAGGAATGGCAAGCCATCACAATGA
>JAWERH010000281.1:0-2234 GCA_032482215.1 Veillonella sp.
TAAATTACCAGCTACTGTATTGGTACGTGCATTAGGTTGGGATACTAATGAAAGCATCCTTGACCTCTTCTGGAATGGTAAAACTGATGAAGATGGTTTGCCAGTATATGATGAACGCATCGTTCGTACATTAGAAAAAGATACAACTCAATCTGCTGATGAAGCATTGGTTGAAATCTATAAAAAATTACGTCCAGGCGAGCCTCCAACAGTAGAGTCTGCTCGTAACTTGTTCGATAACTTGTTCTTCGATGCACGCCGTTATGATTTAGCGCGCGTTGGTCGTTACAAATTGAACAAAAAACTTGGCTGGCGTCAACGTATGTTGGGTCAAACATTGGCTCAACCAATCGTAGATCCAGAAACTGGCGAAATCATTCTTGATGCAGGTGTACAAGTTGGAGAAGAACAACTTGATATCGTTGCTAATAGCCATGTATTCGATGGTGAAGGTTTCGCTGAGTTCTATATCGTAAATAACGATGGTGTAGAATCTAAAGTTATCTGTAACAACTGCAACTTGCCATATGATCATCGTACAGTAACACGTGAAGACATGATCGCTAACATCTCTTACTTGCTCAACCTTATGGATGGCGCAGGTCATACAGATGATATCGACCACTTGGGTAACCGTCGTCTTCGTTGTGTAGGTGAATTGTTGCAAAACCAATTCCGTATTGGTTTAACTCGTATGGAACGTGTTGTTCGTGAACGTATGACAATTCAAGAAATCGAATCTATCACGCCTCAAGCGTTGATTAACATTCGCCCTGTAGTGGCAGCAATCAAAGAATTCTTTGGTTCTTCCCAATTGTCTCAGTTCATGGACCAAACAAACCCATTAGCAGAATTGACTCATAAACGTCGTCTATCTGCCCTTGGCCCTGGCGGTTTATCTCGTGAGCGTGCAGGCTTCGAAGTTCGTGACGTGCATCACTCTCACTATGGCCGCATGTGTCCAATCGAAACTCCAGAAGGTCCAAACATCGGTTTGATCAACTCCTTGTCTAACTATGCGAAAGTAAATGAATTTGGTTTCATTGAAGCTCCATACCGTAAGGTTGAAAAAATCTATGGTACAGGTGAAGATGCAGACAAAGTTATCAAGGTTCGTGTATCTGATTCCGTTGTATATATGACAGCTGATGAAGAAGAAGGCATGACAATTGCCCAAGCGAACTCTCCAATCGATGCTGAAGGTTACTTTACTAATGAACACGTAGCTTGTCGTCGTGGTCATGATGTATTAGAAGTTACACCTGATAAGGTTGACTACATGGACGTTAGTCCAAAAGAAGTCGTATCCATCGGTACAGCTATGATTCCATTCCTTGAAAATGACGATGCTAACCGTGCCTTGATGGGTGCGAACATGCAACGTCAAGCGGTACCACTTTTGCTCCGGTGTTTGCGTACTTGCCCGTGAAGCTGGTAAAGTTGTACGTTGCTGGGGTAATGAAATCCACGTTCTTCGCGATAGCGATGGTCGTGTTGATGTATACCGTATGAATAAATTCCTTCGTTCTAACCAATCCACATGCTTTAACCAAAAACCAATCGTTAATCGTGGCGACCATGTTGTAAAAGGCCAAGTATTGGCTGACGGTCCTGCTACTGATGGCGGTGAATTGGCGTTAGGTTATAACGTTCTTGTAGCGTTCATGCCTTGGGAAGGTTATAACTACGAAGATGCGATCTTGCTTAGTGAAGAGCTTTGCAAAGAAGATATCTATACATCCATTCATATTGAAGAGTACGAATGTGATGCGCGTGACACTAAATTAGGTGCTGAAGAAATCACTCGTGAATTACCTAATACTGGTGATGACACACTTAAAAACCTTGATGAAGATGGTATCATCTGCATTGGTGCAGAAGTACACCCTGGCGATATTCTCGTAGGTAAAGCTACACCAAAAGGTGAAACTGAATTAACACCTGAAGAACGCTTATTGCGTGCTATCTTTGGTGACAAAGAACGCGAAGTTCGCGACACATCCTTGCGCGTACCTCATGGCGAATCTGGTAAAGTTGTAGACGTTAAAGTATTCACTCGTGAAAACGGTGACGAATTACAACCAGGTGTAAATAAACTTGTTCGCGTATATATCGCTCAAAAACGTAAGATTCACGAAGGCGATAAAATGGCGGGCCGTCATGGTAACAAAGGTGTCGTTTCTCGCGTTATGAGAAAAGAAGATATGCCATTCCTTCCAGATGGTACTCCAGTA
>JAWERH010000282.1:0-1399 GCA_032482215.1 Veillonella sp.
CCCCTAAATACATAACTACCATGCGATGACTGATGTAGCGCACCATATTTAAATCATGAGAAATAAAGAGGTACGAAATACCATGTTGTTCTTGTAATCGTTCAAGTAGGGTCATAATTTGTACTTGAATTGATACATCTAATGCTGAAATCGGTTCATCACAGATGATACACT
Source organism: Veillonella sp. (assembly GCA_032482215.1). Classification (GTDB taxonomy): domain Bacteria; phylum Bacillota; class Negativicutes; order Veillonellales; family Veillonellaceae; genus Veillonella. The sequence goes on from JAWERH010000282.1 coordinate 175, forward strand.
GTGGCTGCATAATAAGAGCCCGTGCAATACCGATACGTTGACGTTGGCCACCAGACAATTCATGAGCATAACGCTCACCAAAGGACATGTTCAAACCAACTTGATCAAGCACTTCTTTTACACGAATAACACGATCACGAGGTGTATATTTTGGATCTAGCTCCAACGGTTCCTCTAGAATTGCATTAACTGTAAGACGTGGATTAAGAGATGCATAAGGGTTTTGGAATACCATTTGCATCACCGGATGAACATCTTTTCGATCCACATACGGATCGATCTGACGACCGTTCATATAAATAGAACCTGATGTAGCTTGATGTAAGCCCATCAACGTGTAGCCAAATGTAGATTTACCACATCCAGACTCACCTACGATACCTAGGGTTTCCCCTGGTGATTGATATAGGCTCACGCCTTGTACAGCGTGTACCGTGTGTTTTGGCTTAAATAAGCCTCCTGACAGAGTGAACTCTTTAACGAGATTGTCAGTTTCCCATACGTAACTCATTAAAGTCCCTCCAACTTAGCTAACCAACATGTAAATTGATGATTTTCACCAACATTTGTCACCATAGGAATCCGATTACCACAGATGCGCATAGCCCACTTGCACCGTGGATTAAATGCACAACCTCGCGGCAAATCAAACAAATCTGGCGGTTGACCTTCAACGGCTTTTAACTCACCATGCCATTTACCTTGTGGCAAAGCGAGCAATAACCCTAATGTGTACGGATGGCGAGGTTCATTAAAGATGCCCTCCACCGTAGCAGATTCAACACATTTACCAGCATACATAACCATAACGCGATCGCAAATTTGAGCGATAACACGTAGGTTATGAGAAATAAAGATAATCCCAATACCAGCTTCTACAGCTAATGTTTGCATAAGGCGTAAGATTTGAGCCTCTGTTGTAATATCAAGAGCCGTTGTAGGTTCATCGCAAATTAAAATCTTTGGACGCCCCGCCACAGCCATGGCAATACAAACGCGTTGACGCATACCACCACTTAACTCATGAGGATATTGAGACAATCGTCTTTCCGGTGTAGAAAGACCCATCTTCTTTAACAAGTCGATAGCAATAGCTCGTTCGTCATAATCCTCACCATATGCATTAGTACGATGGATAACCTCATACAGTTGCTCCCCAATCGTCATGATTGGATTCAAAGATGTCATAGGATCTTGGAATACCATAGCAACAGTAGTACCGCGC
>JAWERH010000283.1:0-1397 GCA_032482215.1 Veillonella sp.
AACTCCTTTTGTTGTAATGTTTGGATTAAGCAACTTCATTATAACAGAGTTCCTTCTCATTTTTTATTCACTTGTCACAAATGTATTATACTCTTACAAATATTAAAAGGGATGTGATAATACACATCCCTTTTATTGTATGTAAGCCTTATGTAAGTCTAATGGATTAATCCAAAGATTAGTACAATGGATACGCTTCGCAAAGTGCTGCTACGCGTTTGCTTGCTGCTTCATGAACTACTTTATCTTCAGGATTTTTAAGAACAGTTGCAATGATATCTGCAATTTCTTCCATATCTTTTACTTGTAAGCCACGTGTTGTAAGCGCTGGTGTACCAAGACGGATACCGCTTGTTACAAATGGGCTAGCAGGATCGAATGGAATTGTATTTTTATTACATGTAATACCTACTTCATCAAGTAAATGTTCTGCTTCTTTACCTGTTAAACCAGTATTACGTACGTCTACCAACATAACGTGAGTGTCTGTACCACCAGATACGATTGTTAAGCCTTTTTCTTGCAATGCAGCAGCCAATGCTTTTGCATTATCGATAACTTGTTGTGCATATACTTTGAACTCTGGTTGTAATGCTTCACCAAATGCAACCGCTTTAGCAGCGATAACATGCATCAATGGACCACCTTGAATACCAGGGAAGATTGCTTTATCGATTGCTTTAGCATATTTTTCTTTGCAAAGAATCATGCCACCACGAGGACCACGCAATGTTTTATGAGTTGTGGTAGTAACGATATCAGCATATTCTACTGGGTTTGGATGTAAACCTGCTGCTACAAGACCAGCAAAGTGAGCCATATCTACCATGAAGATAGCATCAACTTCATGAGCTACATCAGCCATTTTTTTGAAGTCGATTTGACGGCTATAAGCACTACCACCAGCAATGATTAATTTAGGTTTAGCTTCTAATACGATTTTACGGAACTCATCATAATCGATTTGTTGAGTTTCTGCATCTACACCGTAAGGTACTACGTTGAAATATGTACCAGATACGTTAACTGGAGAACCATGAGTTAAGTGACCACCATGGGACAAGTTCATACCCACAATAGTGTCGCCTGGTTGTAATAATGCGAAATACACGCCAAAGTTTGCTTGAGAACCAGAGTGAGGTTGTACGTTTGCATGTTCTGCACCGAACAAGCGTTTTGCACGTTCAATAGCTAATGTTTCGATAACATCAACATTTTCACAACCGCCATAATAACGTTTACCAGGATACCCTTCTGCATATTTGTTAGTCAATACGCTACCTTGAGCTTCCATTACTGCTTGAGAAACAAAGTTTTCAGAAGCGATCATTTCTAATTTATCGCGTTGGCGTGCTAATTCTTGATTGATAACAGCTTGAATATTAGGGTCTTGTTTT
>JAWERH010000284.1:0-2489 GCA_032482215.1 Veillonella sp.
ATTAATAATATTGAATTATGTAAAATGAAATTTTATATTTTAATCTAATTTTATATTTATACGATACTTTTTATTTGCTTCTATAGAAAATATGAAAAAGACCTCATCAATGTATTTCACATACATTGATGAGGTCTTTTTTACTCTATCTATATAGATTTATTCAGATTATTAGAATTTAGATTCAATAGCGCCTTGAAGATCGCCTTTTGGCAAGAAGCCAATTTTACGGTCTACTACTTCGCCATCTTTTAAGATAACAAATGTAGGCAATACTTCAACTTGTAAATTACGTGCTAATTCTGGTTCTTCATCTGCATTTACTTTTACAAAGTTAGCTTTACCTTCAAGCTCACCTGCAATTTCTTCGATGATTGGCATCATACGTACGCAATAACCGCACCATGGGGCCCAGAAATCAATAACAGTAACGCCACCTTGATTTACCAAATCTTGATATTCAACAGTTTTTAATTCTTTTAATTCGCTCATTATACCCTCCTACGGCAATTGAACTAATACACAATCTTGAATGACATGCAAGTTTAAGGCATGTGCTTTTTCAACAACAGATGGTTTATCCGCTCCTGGTTGTAACCACACAGTTGGAATGCCAAGTTTTTTGCATTCATCAAGTGCAGCCAATCCCGCTGATTCTGGTACAACAAAATCCACAACAGCTGGTACAACAGGAAGTGCAGAAAGACTAGAGTAACATTTGTCTCCATCTACTTCTGCAACATTAGGATTAACTGGATATACTTCATATCCGTGATCTTTAAGACATTTATAAATCTTATAGCCGAACTTTTCGGTTTTATCAGTGGCGCCAATAACGGCCCACACTTTTTGATCTAAAGCTTGTTGAATTGTCATTTCAACCACCTCTTATATACTATTATAAATAAATATCGAATTTTGTCAATGTAATGTATCGAATTTTATAGTTAAAGAATTATACGCTTTTAGCAAACATTTCAGAACTAAAATCAATGTATCTAGTATCATTCAATGACAATTGTTTTTTGCCTCAAACTAGGAACTGATAAGTCTAAATTAATTAAATCAGAAAAACTTATTTGTGGATGAGTATGCCTAGCACTATCTATAAGCCCCCCTGCAACAGCTAGCTCCCCTAAAATTCTAGATGCTGACCATTGCTGTTCTCGTAATTCTCGGATTGTAATACTCTTTTGCCGTTTAGAAAGTCTATGTCCATCTGCATCTACCAAAAGTGGGGCATGGCCATACTTGGGAATCACTATATTCTTATGGGGATAACATTGTTGTAATGTGTTATACAAATATAATTGCTGTCCCGTTGTATCGAGTAAATCATCGCCTCGAATCACTTCAGTTATTCCCATAGCTATATCATCTAATACGACTGCCAAACTAGTTCACCTTCCAAATGAATATGCTGCTTACCTTGCCATCGATCATCAAACTCAAGATCACAAGAATCTATAGCAAGGCGCAAGGATGGTTCTTTACTATTACATAACTCTTGTATTTCAACATCACGTAAATGTCGACATTTTCCATCATAACGATGCACCACTTCTCCTACATGAGGAGCTGATGCTATGGATTGCAATCTAGTTCTATTACAAAAGCAAGGATAAATTACTTTTTCTAATCTGAGATGTTCTAATATGTCTGCATAATATGTTTGTCTTTCACTTTGCCAATAGGATACTTCTGGTCCACCTACACGAGGTCCTTCATCCCATTCAAAGCCAAGCCATTCTAAATCATCTAGTAAAGCTTCCCCTAGTTCTCGTTTTGACCGTTGTAGGTCTATATCCTCCATACGTACAACATACATTCCTTTTTGTTGGCGTGTGGAGATATATGATAAAAGTGCTATCCACACGTTACCGAGATGAATATATCCGGTTGGACTAGGCGCAAATCTACCTTTCATTAGAACTCTCCTATAGCAGAAAACAAGTGGCATATCCATTATGAATATGCCACTTATACATCCAAAGATATGTCAAAGTAAAAACTAAAGCAATATCATTTATTGATATAAACTTATTTATCCTAAAGACACAATGTTATCAAACACATTACCAGCATCTTTAATTTTTTGTTCGTTACCCATTGTGCAAATATGATTATCATTCAATACAGGTTCTACCACATCTGCTAATGCAACAATATCTTCTGGCTTACATGCGATTACTTGTTTACGGAACTCTACTTTGTCCTCTAATTTAGCACCGCTGAAGTACATACCCATCGCACGTGGTCCACGCAATGCAGGTGTCATCGGCAAGTCTAAAGAACTCATAGTGCCGATAATATATTTGCGCATTTCACGATCAGTCAATGTGAAATCACGAAGATATTGAGGCAACTCTTTATATACATTCAAAGTTTCTAACAAGTTAGGATCACGATAACTGCAGAAAATCATATTGCCATCATCATAGAAATTAGCAAATGCTCCGTAAGCGCCACCTTGTACACGAATACGAATC
>JAWERH010000285.1:0-1381 GCA_032482215.1 Veillonella sp.
ACTATAGGAGGACGTTATGAAAGAGCAACAGCAGGTACCCATTCATACGGAGTACATTCAAATTGATCAGTTGTTGAAGTTAGAAGGCATTATCGAAACAGGTGGTCAAATTAAATCCTTTATCGATGAAGGTATCCTTACTTTGAATGGTCAAGTTGTCACAGAAAAGCGCAAGAAGTGTCGTGTTGGGGACGTGATTTCTTGCGAAGGTCTCGATGTAGATCTAGTGATTACTCAAGAGGAGGCATAATCGGTGAGAATTGACTCACTGCAATTATTCCAGTTTCGTAATTACAAGGATGTAACGATTCAGTTTAATCCGGAGATTATCGTTTTGCACGGCACCAATGGGGCTGGTAAGACGAATATTCTCGAATCGATTTATGTTGGTACCATTGGTAAAAGCCATCGGACCAACGATACATCGGATATGCTCATGTTCAATGCTGAGGAAGCAGGTATTGTTGTTAAGTTCGAGAAAAAGGATACACCTCAAAAGGTAAATATTAAGTTATTCCGCCAAGGTCCTAAGGATATTCGCTTAAATGACACTAAAATATCTCAAAAGGAACTGATTGGTACATTAAATACAGTTATATTCTGTCCTGAAGATTTACAACTTATCAAGGGAACTCCGTCTGGACGTAGACGTTTCCTCGATATGGAAATCTCTCAGACTAGTGCTACGTACTATCATCAGTTGATGCAGTATAATCGGTTATTACAGCAGCGCAATGCGATTCTTAAAGAATATAGAGGGAAGCAAAACATTCCTCTTGAAGAATGGGATTTGCAATTAGCCGATATGGCGAGCTTTATCGTAAAGAAACGGTTAGAGAGCTTGAAGAAAATCAACCTTCTTATCGACTTGATGAACCGTAAATTGACCGGTGGTCTTGAAAATTTGACCATCGGTTATGAACAGCCTTACATGGACAATGGTTCATTAGAATATACAAAGGAAGGCTTTTACGAGCGCATTAAAGCAGCGTTGCCGCAGGATCGTCATAGGATGACCACCAGCGTAGGTCCTCACCGCGATGATTTACGATTCTTCTCTGATGCGATGGATTTAAAGAAATTTGGATCACAAGGGCAGCAACGAACGGCTGTATTGTCCTTAAAGTTGAGTGAGCTTGAGTTTATCAAGTCCGAGGTTGGGGAATATCCAGTTCTGCTACTAGATGATGTATTGAGCGAACTTGATGAGTCGAGACGAGCGAATTTATTGCAGTTTATTCACAAACGCATTCAAACATTTATTACTACTACAGATATTCACGATTTTAAAGATTTGAAATCGGTTCAATTTATTTCTTGTGAAGGGGGAAAGGTTCAGTATGGACAGCCTTGATCTTTGTTTACCAAAGGCCTTATCAAA
>JAWERH010000286.1:0-1380 GCA_032482215.1 Veillonella sp.
ACCTTCACCTTGTGCCTCTTCGCGTTCACCGAAGTAAATCCCACCAGTCAACTCACGAACGATAACGAAATCTACATCTTGTACGAGTTCCTTTTTAAGTGGGGAATACTCTTGCAAAGATGGATAGATTTTTACAGGACGCAAGTTACAGAACAAACCAAGTTCCTTACGAAGACCAAGGATTGCTTTCTCAGGACGGATAGCAGGATCTACATTATCCCATTTAGGACCGCCTACAGCACCAAGCAATACAGCATCAGCAGCTTTACAAGCCTCAATCGTATCCTCAGTCAAAGGCACACCGTACGCATCAATAGACGCACCACCCGCTTTTTTATCAATCCAATTAACCTTTACATTAGCTTTCTCAAAAGCCACATCACACACAGCCTTCGCTGCAGCAATAATCTCAGTACCGATACCATCACCAGGAATCAATACGATATTCTTTTCGCTCATTCTTATTTCCTCATATACTACATTCATCCGAGACAAGGTGAAGCCCTAAAGCTCCAGCTAGCTTAACGGCCTTCGCCCAAGGGGCTCGACCTACTAAAGTCGCTTGAGGGCTTCACCTTGCCTCTACATCATCAATACATTGCGGAACTCCGCAAGACCGAAAAACACACCCACCATCAGAACAGAAAATTACAATTTGGCTCAAATCTCACCGACAAATTGCTAAGAGCCGAATGCCCGTCGAAACCGACTTTGGCCCTGCGGAGGCCGCAGGCCGGAGTCAGACCCGGCCGGTGGAGGTTGAGACGGGTGTTTGGCTCGCCTCCGAAAACCGTTAAGCTAGCTGGAGCGGCAGCGCATCACCGAGGCTCGGCCACGTAGTATTACTTGCGGTTTTTCGCAAAGTTCACAAGACCACCAGCTGCCGCAATATCTTGAATGAATTGTGGCAACTCAGTCCCTTGGTATTGTTCGTTTTTAGTCAAGTTGTACACGATACCTTTAGACAAGTCTACGCCGATTGCATCGCCAGCGTCGATACGATCGACTTGTTCGCCGATTTCAACTACTGGTAAACCAATGTTGATAGCATTACGGAAGAAGATACGTGCAAAGGAGTGTGCAATGATAACAGGCACGCCTTTTGCTTTGATAACGCCTGGTGCGTGTTCACGGGAGGAACCACAGCCAAAGTTTTTACCAGCTACCATGATTTCGCCAGCTTTCACATTGGGAGCGAATGTAGTATCAATATCTTCCATCGCATGTTCAGCCAATTCGTTCCAGTCGGCAATCGCCAAGTAACGAGCCGGAATGATTACGTCTGTATCTACATCGTCGCCGTAGCGCCAGATTTTTTTGCTTTCAAAATCCATATTAAACCTCCTCAGGGCCTGCAATGCGGCCTAATACAGCACTCGC
>JAWERH010000287.1:0-466 GCA_032482215.1 Veillonella sp.
ACTATAGCAGGGCATTTCCGTTTAACAGCCAATATTCTTGATGCTATGGCGATGATAAAACCACTGATGAATATGGAGAGCATAACATTAGACTGTAGTGAAGATAATGTTAAGAACAAGAACCATGAGATGAATCCTAATATTGTACAATCGATAAAATGTTGTTTAGCTACACGGAATAAGATTGCAAATGCTGTAGTACCAATACCAGCCATTATACTACGCATAAACATAGAGGTTAAGGAATTAGTATCTAAATTAGAGGTATAAAGAGGAATCATTTGTGTGTTGAAGAGTAGTGATTGTACTACTGCGACCCCTACAGCCATTGAAATACAGGTAAGTAACGCGCCCATCATAAGGGTTATTCCTGTATTATAGTTATTCTGGCTATACTCTCTAATAGCATTGACGAAAGGAACTCCGGGAACAATGTCAATCATGGCTCCTAGTAATATAACTGATA
>JAWERH010000287.1:490-1865 GCA_032482215.1 Veillonella sp.
GCAATTATAGAGTCTGTTATAGAACTACCAATTGCATAGCTAAAGCCCGAAGCTCCTAACGTATAAGCTACTAATCTCCAAAAAAAAGAATAGTCTGACATGGTATCAATTTGATTAAGTTCACTTTCAATCTCCCCAATAGTAATATTTTTTTGTGTGATACGTCGGGAGAGAGCATTAACAGATTCAATTTTACTGAGGTTAATATCGACTTCAGGAACGTTATAAATACGAGTAATTTCAGTTCCATCAGCTTTTTTAGCAGTTGCAAAAATACCTCTATTGGATACGTAGGCTTCTAAATCTTTAAAATTCATAGCTCGTGCTATGTAGTTCATAGTATCCTCTGTACGACTGATTTCGGCGCCACTGCTAAGTAGTATTTTTCCAGCTTTTAGTATAATTTCTAATTCCACACCTGTCATTATTTCCTCGTTATTCATTTTACTTCATTGTTATTTATATTGGACTTTTTGATAGGTCTATCTTTAGAAGATTCAGTTGATTTTGATTCTTCCTGTTGTTCTTGTAGAATATTGATATTTTGATGTATAACTTCTTCGTCTATTGAGAGATGCTCTTCTACATAGTCTTTTAGTTCTTGAACTGTTTCCGTATTTGAAAGTATTTCTTTTGCTTCATTATGAATATCTTCTTTAAGAGATTTTGTATCTGCTTGACTAATATCACCTAATGTATGGAATAGTTCACGTTCTTTTTCTGAAAGATTTTTGTGAGGACTATGTTTTTTTAATGATAAACGGAGCATCTTTCTTCGGAAGAGTTTTTCCATAATGATATCTTTACGATCACGGAGCCAGCCATAAATAAGAATAATTAGGAGTAATAGTCCCATATAACCGAGAATTGGGTAGAGGATACTAATCAAATCTTTAAAACCAAAGAAACTACATATATATCCTATGATTACTACAGAAATAATAACAATTCTCATTCTTTTTGTACTGCCGTTGGCAAAACGTCTAGCAATAGAATAAAAAAGAGAGAATGCTGTATTAAAAATAAGTGAAAAGACTGTGATTGCATATATATATGCTAGCCAAGGATGAATTTGATTGGCAATAGCAAGAATCGGCAAATCTGCATCTTTTACTGTATCTAGATTGGCAAAAATAGAGATAGCAGCTATAAAAACAACTAATCCGACTAATAGGCCGCCACGAGTGCCACCTTTTTCTGCAATACCAATTCGAACAACAGAACCACCTAAAATAAAGGCCATAGAAACAGCTGTCATAGCACATAGAGAATAATAATTAATGACAGAAAACCATACATTGCTTGTGGCTGGTTTGATTGTGTGGGCTATAGCCTCTAATGTAGTCCAATCATGACTTTTACCAATAAAAGAGTA
>JAWERH010000288.1:0-1369 GCA_032482215.1 Veillonella sp.
TAACGAGGTTTTTCGTCAATCATACGAACGCCTTTAGCCATCAAATCAGCAATAGCATTTTCAATATTATCAACGCGCAATGCAACGTGTTGGATACCATCACGACCGCCATTTTTTTCGATGAATTTACCGATAGGGCCATCTGGAGTTGTAGTTTCTAAGAATTCAAGTTCAGCATCGCCACATGGGAAGAAGGATACTTTTACTTTTTGTTCTTCAACCACTTCATCTTCTGGAAGATGTTCAATACCCAATGCATTTTTATAGAATTCTTTAGTTGCTGCTAAATCATTAACACCAATACCGATGTGATCCACTTGTAATACTTTAAAAGCCATTTCGATTATCTCCTTTTCAAGGCTAAATCTCTAATGCTATGTAGTCGCCGTCTACTTTAGCACGCTTGTCATTACGCCGTTAACAACTGTGTATGGATCGCTTTCGCGTTCATTAACAGCTGCCACTTGGCTATTAAATTCGTCGCTTGTAACGATTTTATCAGCTACATAACGACCAATTTGTTCATTAATTATTGCGATGATTTCATCACGAGTACGTTCTGCCCGACGAGATTCCAATTCACCAGAATCTTCAAGATACTCAAAATGTTCATCTAAAGCGTCGATAAGTTCATCTACGCCTTGGTCTTTACTAGCAATTGTGCGCTTAATTGGTGGGCGCCATTTTACTTCACGAGAGTCTAGGTCAAGCATCATTTCAATTTCTACATTCAAACGATCACAACCATCTCGGTCAGCTTTATTGATAGCAAATACATCGCCAATTTCAAGAATACCTGCCTTGATAGCTTGGATATCATCACCAAGACCAGGAACAAGTACAACCAATGTAGTATCAGCATTTTTAACGATATCTACTTCGGATTGACCTACACCTACTGTTTCAATGATTACTAAATCCATGCCAAAGGCATCCATGAGTTTTACAACGTCTGCAGTCTTTTTGGATAAACCACCAAGACTACCACGCGTGCCCATGCTTCGAATAAATACATTTTCATTTAATGTCAAATCATTCATTCGAATACGGTCCCCCAAGATAGCACCACCAGAGAATGGGCTTGTTGGGTCGATGGCAACGATGCCGATTTTTTTACCTTGATCTAGATAATGTTTAACAACTTTATCAGTCAAAGTACTTTTACCAGCACCAGGGGCCCCAGTAATACCGAGAATACGTGCATTCCCTGTTTTAGGGTAAATAGCCTTCATAATATCAATGGCATTTTCATACTCGTTTTCTACAGCCGTTATGGACCGTGCTAAGGCTAGTCGGGAACCTTCAAAAAGTTCTTTAACTAAATCCACTCGCCTCACCACCTATCTTAAAATATGGGAATAGAGGGGAG
>JAWERH010000289.1:0-1368 GCA_032482215.1 Veillonella sp.
CGGCCCAAGAAGAACGCATCAGATTTGAAGCCATAATGTTTTGCAAAGGCTTTCATATCTTCGTCTACTTCAAAGATTTCATGAATCAATGTAGGCAAGTTTTTAACACCGCTAAGGATTTCTTCACCTAACGCTGGATCCATTTTGCCATTTAATTGGCCAAGGTATACAGCGAACAATAAGCCAGCTACTAATTGAGTAGTGTAAGCTTTTGTGGACGCTACAGAGATTTCAGGGCCTGCCCATGTGTAAACAGTATTGTCTGCTTCACGGGAGATACTGGAACCTACTACGTTAGTAATCGCCAAGGATTTAGCACCATGGCGTTTTGCCTCTTTCAACGCAGCTAATGTATCAGATGTTTCACCAGATTGGCTGATAACAATACATAATGTTTTGTCATCAGTCAATGGATTGCTGTAACGGTACTCGGATGCGATTTCCACACTTACAGGAATGCGCGCTAAGTTTTCAATATATTGTTTTGTTACAAGACCTGCATGGTATGCTGTACCACATGCAACGATAAGGATTTTATTGAAAGCTGCTACATCTTCAGCAGTCCAATTCAATTCATCAAAGATAGCTGTTTTACCATCTTCAGAGATATGTGTACCGAAAGTATCGCGTACAGCTTTAGGTTGATCATGAATTTCTTTCAACATGAAGTGTTCATAACCGCCTTTTTCTGCTGCTTCCGCATTCCAGTTAACATGGAATACTTCTTTATCAACAGGGTTGCCTTCACGGTCAAATACAGATACATTATCACGAGTTACGATAGCTAATTCACCATCGCTCAAAATGTATGTATCGCGTGTGTAGTTAATAATAGCTGGAATATCGGATGCTACAAAGTTTTCGCCTTTGCCAAGACCGATAACCAATGGGTTTTCTTTTTTAGTACAAATGATTTTGTCTGGCTCATCAGCGCAGATGATTTCAAGAGCATACGCACCATCAACACGAGCTAGCATGCGACGTACTGTGCCTACGAAATCGCCATCATACATATCTTCTAATAAATGAGCTACTACTTCTGTATCAGTTTCAGATTTGAAATGGTACCCTTTTTCAATGAGCTCTTCTTTTAAAGGCATGTAATTTTCAATAATACCGTTGTGTACAACAGCAAATTTACCATCTTCAGATGCATGAGGATGGGCGTTCATATCAGATGGGCGACCATGAGTAGCCCAACGAGTATGACCAATACCTATAGTCCCTTCATTAGGATCTGCTTTTACAATCGCCTCAAGATTAGCAAGGCGGCCAACCTTTTTTTGAATTTTAATTACATTTTCAGGGCCAATAACAGCAATACCTGCAGAGTCATAACCACGGTATTCTAATTTCGCCATACCGTCC
>JAWERH010000290.1:0-3287 GCA_032482215.1 Veillonella sp.
CAGGACCAACTGGTGGTGCTGGAGTAGCTTTAGCGGCTTCAATTTGTAGTTTTACTTGTTTAACTAATTTCTTAGCCATGGGTAATTAAACCTCCTATGCTTATACTGTGGTGGTAACGGATATACATCCTCCCACTGGCAACCAAAATCGATTGCTCTTTTTTAGAGTTATAATATATATATTAAAGAGCTTTCTCAATTTGAGAGAACTCTACCTCTACCTCGGTATCTCGGTTGAACATTTCCACATTAAGTTTTAATGTTCCTTTTTCAGGGTTAAGTTCGGTAATAACACCTAGTTTATCTTCAAAGGCCCCGGACGTAATGCGTACCGTTTCACCAACTTCTACATCGATGTTGATGCTTGGTTTCTTATCCAAGCCCTGAGACTTAAGTATATGTTCTACTTCGGAATCAGAAAGTGGAACTGGTTTAGTGGCAGAGCCAACGAAGCCTGTTACACCTGGTGTGTTGCGCACAACATACCAAGAGCGGTCGTTAACTTCCATTTCAACCAATACGTACCCAGGAAATATCTTACGTTTTACTACTTTTTTAACCCCATCTTTTTCGTCTATTTCGTCTTCAAGAGGTACCAAAATTCGGCTAATCACATCTTGTAGACCCATAGACTGAACTTTAAGTTCAAGAGTGGTTTTAACTTTATTTTCGTAGCCTGAATAGGTATGAATTACATACCACTTCTTATCTGCTTCCATGAAATGGCCCCCTTATCCAACAAAGTGCAACAACGTATTAAAAAGTTGGGCAAAGACTGCATCAAGTACATAAATAATAAAGGCGATAAAAATCGTCACTAAAAATACTACTATTGTGTAATTGATGAGTTCTTTTTTTGTTGGCCAGACTACTTTTTTAAGTTCAGCTTTCACACCGCGGAAGAATTTTCCAAATCCACCACGCTGCTGCACTGCTGAGTTAGACTTTGCCATTGTTTCACATCCTCAAATCAACAGGTAATGAATGATAAGAATTATTTTGTTTCACGGTGTAATGTATGTTTACCGCAGAATTTGCAATATTTCATCATTTCATTGTTTGCAATCTGTGCAAGCTAAAGTAATGGCATTACGCATCCGGATACACCTCGCTTTTTATTTACTAATCTGTCTCTTGTACTCGAAAACGCTCGACTACATACTAAAGAAATATATCATACGTAGCAAGCGATGTCAAGAATTTTGAGCAACTCAAAAAAGCCAGGCACATGTACCTGACAGGGATAGTATAACAAAAAATGGCGTTCCTTGTCTAGAAAGGAACGCCATTAATATGGTATCGCAAATAGAACTTTCACAATTTGCCAGAAGAATGCTACTGCACCAATGATCAAGATGGTATCGCCGATGAGACGAGCCCAACGCAAATTTTGTAACAATGGTTGTTGCATAAATTCTTCACTGCGCGCAAACCACAAGCCATGTGTGATACTAGCCCAGGATTGGATAAGACCGATTGGCAATAAGCTAATAAGCACCATCAATGCAAGCCCTATATTGAGAGCCCAGAAACCGAACTTCATTAGCTTATCGTTAAATTCTACTTCAGGTCGAATATAACGAGCAATAAGGAATACAAAGCCTAAGCTTAAGAAACCATATACGCCAAACAATGCGGTATGCGCATGTACTGCAGTTGTATTAAGACCTTGAATGTAGAACAAGGATACAGGCATATTGATCAAGAAGCCGAAGACCCCCGCACCAACAAGATTCCAGAAGGCATCCAAGGTGCGCTGTGAAGACGTGTATAGTTTTCAAAGGCTTCATAACCTAATAGTACAAGTGGTACTACTTCCAATGCGGAGAAGGATGCGCCTGTCGCCATAATAGTAGAGGTAACACCTGTAAAGTATAGATGATGGAATGTGCCAGGAATGCCACCGATGAGATAAATAGCGCCAGAGGAAATGGCTGCCACAGTACCAGCACGATACGATACAAGACCAAGTGTAACAAAGATAAATGCCATCAATGTAGTAGAGAATACTTCGAAGAAGCCTTCTACCCAAAGATGAATTACCCACCAACGCCAGTACTCCATAATTGCTAAGTGGCTATGTTCACCATAGAACAAACCTGGACCATAGAAGATACCTACCATGATAACAGAGAAGATAAAGGCAGCAATAAGGTTTTTATCCCCTTTTTGTTTGAAAGCACTAATAATACTGCGTATCATGAGTACAAGCCAGAATAGAATACCAATGTATTCAATCCATTGCCAAATACGTCCTAGTTCTATATATTCGTAACCTTGGTGTCCGAGAAGGAAATTCCAGGCTGCTGGAATTTGATGTGCTACACCTAAATATGTGCCAGCGAAGGAACCAACTACGAGGACTACAAGCGCCCAGAATAAAATATCTACACCTAGCTTTTGATATTTAGGATCCTTACCACCATTAATGATTGGTGCCAAGAATAAACCAGCGCTCAAGAATGCCATAGCAATCCAGAACAAGGACGCTTGAATATGCCATGTACGCGCAATAGAATAAGGGAAATATTGTGCCAATGGAATACCATAGAACGCTTGGCCTTCTACAGTGTAGTGAGCAATAATGCCGCCCATCCCCAATTGGAATAAGAACAGTGCTAAGATTGTAAATAAATATTTACCTAATGCACGTTGAGATGGAGTTAAAGTAATCTTGCTAATTGGATCTTCTATTGGCAGAACCAGTGCATGCTCATCATCCTTTTTACCAAAGGCCCATAACCATACAACTACACCAATGCCACATAATAAGATAATAACACTCACAACAGACCATGCGATACTTTCAGGTGTAGGATTATGATCCAACAAAGGTTCATGTGGCCAGTTGTTTGTATACGTTGCATCCGTACCAGGACGTTGCGTAGAGGCCATCCAAGTAGTCCAGAAGAAGAAGCGTGCCATATCAATGCGATCTTGTAACTCAGGTAGTGTGTTATCCTTCATACTCAACAAAATAACGACCTGTAATATTCATCGCCGTAATGCGTTCTGGAGATAAAACCACAGTTCCATCATCGCGAACAGCACTACCTAAATATTCTTCTTTTACAACTTCTTTAACTGCTGCTTGTTGTGCAGTTCCCAATTGGTTATAAAGAACCCCAAATGCCTCTTGAGATTTAATATCCAGCATTATAGATACTTCTTTATGCAACCAATCTGCAGTCCAGTCAGGTGCTTGATATGCGCCATGACCTAAAACGGTCCCTACCGATTGACCACCTGTAGATTGCCATGCCGATTGACCATGTAAAATATCTTCC
>JAWERH010000291.1:0-2131 GCA_032482215.1 Veillonella sp.
AAAGTCACGTTTACAATTACCATAGTTAAAGATTTTTATGGTACCGCCACTACGCAATGTATTAGTAAAACCAAAGTATGCCATATCAGGACGCCCTGCCGGACCGTATACCGTAAAGAATCTAAGACCAGTGCTCGGAATGTTATAGAGCTTAGCGTAAGAATAAGCTAGCAATTCATTGGATTTTTTTGTAGCCGCGTACAAGGATACTGGGTTATCTACCTTATGATCTGTAGAGTATGGAATTTGTTTATTCGCTCCATATACAGAAGACGATGATGCATAAACTAAATGCTCTACTCCACTTTCACCGTTATCATAAGAATGACGACAAGCCTCTAATATATTGTAAAAGCCAATAATATTAGACTCAATATAAGCATCAGGATTCGTAATAGAATAACGCACACCCGCCTGTGCTGCTAAATTAACAACAACACGTGGTTTATACGTAGAGAAAATTTCTTCAATAAAGGCCTTATCTGCAATATTCCCTTTTTTAAATATCCACGTATTTTTATTATCTTTGCTCATCTCATCAATTTGTTGCTCTATGCCGATAATTTGAGTTCCTTCTGCTTCAGATAACAGGGACATAACAAGATTAGCCCCTACAAATCCAGCGGCTCCCGTTACTAGGATCACCGTGTTGTTTAAGTCTACATTTTTTGAAAGCATATGTACTCCTTTCATAGTTCTGTTAATTATGATCGTCTTACTTTACTTAATAATTTATCAACGCCAGAAGTGATAATAGTGCGCTCAGATGGTATGAGATATAAGATAACCACATACAATACAACGCATAAAATCATACAAGCTATAGTCCACCATACCGCATCATATAAATGTAAAATACTATATGCAAGAGCACCAACAATAGATGCAGTAATTAGATATACACCTATATTAGTAATCACTCGAAGGGCACTCATATGTATAAATAATGCTAAGAAAATCATGGCAACCATTAACATTTCCATGCGTACTATTGAACGAGCATAGACAAATGTACTAAAGTCATACTGAATACAAATATAAATTACCGGTATTAATACAACTAAATGTAATATTTGAGTCCAGAATGATAAATTAGGAACTCCTTTTGCACGGAATACTTCAGAAATCAAATTCGCTGTTACTGTCATAATAGCGGAACTCAAGGCCCAAGATCCCAATACAATACCTGCTAACTTCCATTGTGGTCCCAATAAGAGATCAACAACAAAGTCTTGGAATACAAACAAGCCTATCCCTATAGGTACTAAAAAAAGAGCCATATAGCGTTGGAAGGTAAAGAATGTATTTGAGAATTCCTGTTCATCCTGTTGAACTCGACTTAAAGCGGCAAATAATACAGGCGCTAAAGATGAAGTAGCCATGGCCATAACAGTTGTAACAATAGCCATAGGCATTTTGTATATCCCTAAATAATAGGCATCTAAAAAGCGACTAATAATGAAGGTATCCACCCATGCAGTAAGCCAAATAGAAAATGCTTCAGCCAATGACCATGCACTATAACTAAACATGTTCATAAAGACGCGAGAACTAAAGAAGAGGTGGATTTGATTTTTCCTACTCTTCAATAAGGCCAAAGCCGTAAATAACTGAGCCCCTAACATACCAGCGATTAAAGACCAATAGTCATATCCCATGAGCGCCATAGGTATTGATATCAATATAGGAGTCAGAATTGTGATGAGCCGAATATTAAGAAGAAACTTAAAGTTAAAGTCCCGTCTATACAATGCCATTTGTACACTACTTGGCCCCCATTATGGCCAACGGTATGCCTAAGCCATCATTTCCAACTAATACGGCCAATTCATCACGACCGACTATAATAGCCCCCCACAAGAGTAAAGATAGAACTAAGTTAGCAATAAAAGCTACATCTGTAGCCTCCTGTTTTTCTTTATCACTTTGAAACTCGTGCTGTACAAGAAATTTTTGGAATCCCGCATCAGCTAGCATTTCTGCAAAGGATATAACCATCATAATTGTTGCCAATATCCCAAATGCCGTAGGTGCTAGCATATGGGCCAATATTATATTTGTTAGTGGTGTAATAAGCTTTGCTAAAACCTCTGTTATGACAGACCATTTAGCAGCAGCTACTATTTTTGTA
>JAWERH010000292.1:0-1362 GCA_032482215.1 Veillonella sp.
CGTATTAGATGCACTTGTGACTGAAGCGCGCATCGATTTGACTCAATTAGCAAATCGATTCTGTGAGCATTCTGACTTTGGTATGATGATGGAAGAGACGGAAGCGGTTCGTCAGATTTTTTCTAGCTTATATAAAGTGCCTGATCAAATTAAAGGGCACTATTTTAAGTTAAAAGTTATTGAAATTTTCTTATTATTATCTATTATTTCTACAACTAATCATGAAAAGAGAAGCTCCTATCGTAAACAACAAGTAGATATTGTAAAAGCTGTTAATGAATATATATCTACACAGTTTATGAAACGGATAACCATAGATTCCTTGTCTGATCGATTTGATATTCCTACATCAACATTAAAGCGTTGTTTTAAAGGGGTATATGGTACGACAATCCATCAATATTTAAAGGAATGTCGTATTAATGCCGCTAAGCGCTTGCTTCAAGAGTCAGATCAATCTGTTTTAGAAATTGCTAATGCTGTAGGCTACGAGAATGGTAGTAAATTTACTAGTGCATTCAAAGAGTCCACAGGTGTAACGCCTAGTGCTTATCGTAAAGTATAAATACCTTAAGCCAAACTAAACCAAGGCATGCATTATAGTGTTAGTAATATTTAAAATATAAGTGTTTAAGGCTTAGAACGGGTAGGTTATAAAACTTAATATTGTCCGAAATGTATATTTTTGATCTTTTCGGAGTAGATATGCAAGATACACTTTGCTAACATTAAAATATAAATGATATTCAATGTCATTATGTGTTGCTAAAGTGTATCTTTTTTTATGGGTGTAAAAGATACAACATAATATATTTCATTAAATTTTAGGAGGGCACAATGAATAGGTGGGGACATGTAAAACGCAGCGTTATTCTGTCTAGTGCAGTTGCCTTATGGCTTAGTGCACCGCTTGTAGTGTGGGCGGGGAATGCGACTGTTACTACGGATGTTGTTCATGTCAAAGGTACATGGGCAGAAGAAGAAGCAAAATTGAACTCACAGCAAGTGCAAATCATTACCAAGAAAGAGATTGAAAAGAAACAGGCGAAGTCCGTCGAAGATATAATATTTACTCAAACAGGTGTATCTAGAACCGTTGATGCTATGGGCCGTGTTGGTGTATCCATCCGTGGTGCCGAAGCGCGTCACACATTAATTCTTGTAGATGGTCAACCGGTACTCGGCGATTTTGATAAGTACTCTGGTGCAGCGGACGAAGTGCAACGGCTAGGTACAGAAAACGTTGAACGTATAGAAGTTATCCAAGGTGCTGCCAGTGCTAAATACGGCTCTGATGCTATAGGTGGTGTAGTTAATATCATCACTAAAAAGGCGCAAAAGAAACCATCTTTGCAATTAAAT
>JAWERH010000293.1:0-1358 GCA_032482215.1 Veillonella sp.
TTTCACATAACTTTTTGTGAATGGATTACCATCGTATTTCAAGCAGCTGGAAATTTTAGATTTCTTATGCATGTTGATTTTAAATAAGTTAGTCAATTGACCTGTTGCATTGTGCTCAACGATAACCACTTTTTTCGCAGCATCCATGAATGGTTGTAATTGTTTTGCTGGGAATGGTTTAATCAAGCGCAATTGCAAGTGGTTAACTTTAACACCTTCTTGATCGAATTCAGCAACAGCTTCTTCGATAGCGCCACGGCTAGAAGCCATACCTACAACGAGAACATCTGCTTCGTCGTATTTAGCGTTATTCAAGAATGGTTCGTAGTTATCAGCTACAGTTTCCAATTTACGGAAACGTTTATCAGTTTGAGCTACGTGCATTGTAGGCGCTTC
The DNA here is from genome assembly GCA_032482215.1 of Veillonella sp. Lineage (GTDB taxonomy): Bacteria > Bacillota > Negativicutes > Veillonellales > Veillonellaceae > Veillonella. The sequence goes on from JAWERH010000293.1 coordinate 397, forward strand.
TGCTGGTTTACCTTCTTCATTATGTTCTAGACCTGTGGAAAGGAATAGACCATTTTTCATACCAGGAATTGTACGTGGAGAAATACCATCTTCAGTCAATTCAAAGCGTTTGAAGTATTTAGGTTGTTCCAATTCAGGAAGATCAGCTTCTTTCATCATTTTACCGCGGTTAATAGGTACACGGTTCAAGTCGAAGGAAGGAACGGATTGTTTATTCAAACCTTGTTGTAAATCAGGCATGAAGATAACTGGGCATTGGTACATTTCTGCCAAGTTGAAAGCTTTTTGAATTTCATAGAAGCATTCTTCGATAGATGTTGGAGAAATAACGATACCAGAGTAATCGCCATGTGCATTATAGCAAGCTGCATCAATATCAGATTGTTCAACCTTTGTAGCCATACCTGTGGATGGACCAGAACGTTGAACGTCGATAACAACCATTGGTAATTCAGCCATGGAAGCCATGGATAAGGATTCAGCCATCAAGGAAAGACCAGGGCCAGAAGTACATGTGAAGCCACGAACACCTGCGTATACGCCACCCATAGCTGTCATACATGCTGCGATTTCGTCCTCTGTTTGAACGATAGTAGCACCCAATTTATCCATATTTTTAATCATATATTCCATTACTTCAGATGCTGGAGTAATAGGATAAGATGCCATGAAACGGGAGCCCGCAGCAATAGCACCTAAAGCACATGCTTCATTACCTAATAAGAACATTTGATCTTTCTTACCAGGAGCTGGCAATGTATCGATTTCCACATCGCCCAATTTTTCCATTACAAGGCCATAACCATCGTCAAAGGCAGCTAAGTTTTTATCCACGATTTCTTGGGATTTTTTCGCAAATTTAGCAGCAATCGCATCTTTAAACATCTTAGTATCGAAACCAAGAAGTGCAACAGACATACCAAGTGCTACGATATTACGCATCAACAAGGAACCTTGTTTCA
>JAWERH010000294.1:0-1986 GCA_032482215.1 Veillonella sp.
CTCACATCTATATGTAAAACCTTTTGTTTATATGGTAAATACAATGTATCTACTGTTACATTGTATCATGTCATATCAAACTTTATCAATATATTACTCGCCACAGAACTCTTTAGTTAAGGCACCGAGAATTTCCATGCCCTTTGTGATTTCTTCTACTGTTGGTACTGTATAGCTTAAGCGGAATGCATGTCCTTCCCCTGCACCATCAGCAGCAAAAGCACCACACTTAATGATCCCTACATTGCGATTCATACACGTTTCGAAGAATTCGTCACAATCTACATCCTCAGGCATCGTCATCCATGCGAACATACCACCTGTAGGCTGAGTTAACTTAACCTTAGAACTTGCATACTTATTAAATGCATCAAGCAAAGCATCACATTTAGTCTTATATACTTTACGTACATTTTCTAAATGTGCATCATAATCGATTGTATCAAGAACTTTAGCTACCACCTTTTGTGTAACTAATGGCATTTGACCAGCTGTATTATTTTTTAATGCTTGAATAGTTTCTATTACCTTCGCTGGGCCAAATAAGAAACCTACGCGCAAACCAGCAGATAATGTCTTTGAATACGAACCTGCATAGAGAACACGATTTTCAGTATCAAAGGATTTAAATGTTGGAATGTACTCACCAGCAAAGCGAATCTCACCGTATGGATCATCTTCATAGATAAACAAATCATATTTAGAGGCAATAGCGTAAATTTCTTTACGGCGTTCCAACGGCATTGTAATACCTGTTGGATTTTGGAAGTTAGGAATAAGATAAATATATTTACCTTTACCAGATCGTACAGAATTGATAGCACTAGTAAAAGTAAATTCATCCATGTATACTTCATCGCCAGGTTCCAATACAGTAATTGGTACAAGGCCTAATAGCTGACCAGCACCATTGGAGATTATAAGACCTTGTCCTTCTGGATTCATCTTATGTGTTTTTACAAGACGCTCTAATGTCAATTCTGCTAAACGTGCATCCCCTTGCATTGGTCCATATTGTAAAAGACTCATTGGATTAGAGTGAACCACTTCATCAAAAGCCTTTTCGATGATTTCCACAGGAATCGCTTCTGGTGCAGGATTGCCAATACCAAAGCTAATAAAACCTTCTACCCCTACACCACGTTCAAATACTTCACGAATAAAATTAGGACCTTTTAAAGTGACACGTTCAGGAAGAGAAAAGCTCATACTATCGCCTCTTTCATATATACTAAATTGAATAACATTTAATTAATTAGAGATTGTTAAGCATTAGGATCGTGCTCTTGTTCAGCATTTTTCTTATTGATGTAGTTCTTATATACCTTCCAAAGAATGAAGTATACAATACCTGCAACAACTACGATGATTCCTAATCGCCCCATATTCTCTTGGAAATTTACAATATCTGTACCGATAGCTACTTCAAGAGCTGTAGATGGGAATTTCCCGATTAAATTCGCTAAGATATAGTCTCTCGGTTTGATTTTACTGATGGCGCCAAGTGCTGTGATAACACCAGACGGAAAATATGGTAAGGATCTGGCAAATAACATGACCACAAAACCATTTTTACCGGAAAAATCATCTACTTTCATCAATACTGTACTCTTAGCAATGAGCTTATCTGCTGTATCACGTAAAAAGTAACGCATAATATAAAAGCTAATGACTACGCCAATCGTTTCTGCAAGCCAGGAAATTATTATGCCTGGCCACATACCAAATACTAGGCCGTTTGCAGTAGATATAAAGATGGACGGTAAGAAACCAACAGCATTAACAAAAATATCAAGAAGCATACTAACGACCATGGCCATAGGACCAAAGCCTTGAATATACTCTGCTATCTCATCCATAGATCCACTCGTCGCTAAATGCCACATAGTAGGATAAAATGTAGGATCTACTATATTGATGGCAATTAATAGAATGACAAAACCAATGCCTGCTATTAACTGTACCCAACCTTCACCAGAAGGCTTT
>JAWERH010000295.1:0-1704 GCA_032482215.1 Veillonella sp.
ACAATGCGATAGCTACAATTGTTGTAGTTGTTGTATCGATAGAATGTAGCTTGCCACCGGTAGCCCACAATGCGAGAAGACCGATAGAGATACATAACAATTTCTTTTCATCAGTACTCATAGGACCGATTTCTTGGCGCATCTTAGCGAGTTGTACATCGCCACCTACAAGTTCTTTAAACTCCGGCTTGATTAATGCTTGTGTTAAGAAATAGGCGATGATAACCATAACAATAGAGAATGGAGCCGCTGCTGAGAGCCAATCTATCCAGCTGATAGATGTATTCATCTGTGTTTGCATAAATCCTACAGCCACAAGATTTTGAGCTGCAGCTGTTTGAATCATAATATTCCAGAACGTATCGGCCTGTACAGCACCTACCATGAGGAGTGCCGCTACGCGACTTTTACGTTCAATACCTAAGTTTTCAACAATACCGATAATGATCGGTGCTAAGCAGGCAATACGAGCCGTTGCACTTGGAACGAAAAAGGCAAGAATAAGACCTGTAATAATAACGCCTAAGTAAATACGACTTACCTTAGTACCAACGCTAGACAGGACTAGCATGGCAATACGACGATCGAGACCTGTTTTACGCATAGCTACAGAGATAAACATAGCGGCACCTACAAGAATCATGGCTGGTGAAGAATAACCAGAAATGATAATCTTCAAGGCATTGGCTGTGCCCATCGCCTTAGCAGGTGCTTCGGGATTCGGTGAGAATCCTAATAGTAAAGCGGTAAGTGCAGTAATCATGGTAGCACTTACTGGATAGGAAACAGCTGATGTCATCCACAAGATAATGGCAAAGGCGAGTACACCGATCATACGATGACCACCGGTTGATAATGTTTCTGGTGTAGGTAATAATAAAATGCCACCTAGAACAATGAACGATAAAATAAGTCCAATATTTTGAGCAGTTGTACGCGCTTTTTGTGGAGGGGCAGTAGTTGTTACACTCATAATAAAACTCCTTTCAATTTGTATCATAACTATTACTGTATAATAATAAATAAGGTAAACTATATAAGTTAGACTATCCTATAAAGTACACTATCCTATAAAGTACACTATATAAGCTAGACTATTCTATAAATATTATTGTATCGTATTTTCTATAGAATTAGCTGTATGATTTATAAGAATATTGTATACATAAAGAGAGAACGGTGTCAGTAAGCATACCTATATACAGAACTTATAATGTCTGTTATACTATAAGAGCTGTAATAACAAATTCATTGTTAAAAGCTCAATATTTTTTGTTGACTTTCACCATACGATTTGTTATTATAATTAAGTAATTTATGAAGCAGAGGCCATCCGCCACTCACCTAATTATTCTCTTGGAGGTGAACGCTATTAGCAAGGATACACCACGCATTAATGAAGAGATTCGTGCTCGTGAACTTCGTGTCGTAGGTCCTGAAAACGAACAAATCGGCATTATGTCTGGCCGTGAGGCATTGGCATTGGCTGAAGAAAAGCATCTTGATCTTGTGGAAATTGCACCTAACGCTAAACCACCAGTAGCTCGCATTATGAACTATGGTAAATATCGTTATGAACAACAAAAACGTGAGAAAGAAGCGAAGAAGAAACAAAAAATCGTAACTTTAAAAGAAGTTAAGTTACGTCCACATATTGAAGACCATGACTTTTACGTAAAAATGAAAAACGCATCCAAATTCTTG
>JAWERH010000296.1:0-1801 GCA_032482215.1 Veillonella sp.
TGGAGCGACTCTACTCCAATAGGGGAGGTTCACTATACAGGGAATGTAGATAAGGGCTTAGTACGCAGTGTTACGTGGTACAAGGATAATATGGCATATTTCTTGTTCTTCCAAGTGCCTGTGAAAGCCTCTGAAGCAGACTTTTATAGAGATCATGTAGTGCCATTAAAAGATATCGATCCAAGTCGTACAGACTTAATTGGTGTAAAAACAATTCGTTAATACTAAATAGTAATAAGAATGTATAGTACAATTTTTGATATCATAGAGCATTAGTATTTACCGATAATAGTACATAATAAAAAGAACCTATCTCATAGATATATTAGTAATATCTTTGGAGATGGGTTCTTTTAGTATATGTAATTTACATACATTTAGTTCTTAGCGTATTAGTGATTATAGCAATCAAATATTAGCTTTCATTAATAGCTTGATTATGAGCATACGTTAATTAGAAGAATACGTAACGGATGATAACGAGTACCGCCAATACGTACATAATCCAGTTAACCTCTTTTGCACGACCTGCAATAATTTTGAGTAGAGGGTATGCAATAAGACCTGCAGAGATACCGACGAGGAATGCAGGGAAGCCTTCTGTCCAATCATCGAAGTCGATATTTCTGATAGCACCTAACATGAGGGCACCAACGATGATAAGAACAGGAGATGTTGCTGCGTTTGGCACCAAGGATACGATTGGAGCCAAGAACAAGCAGATTAAGAATAATACGCCTGTTGTGACAGCCGTTAAGCCTGTACGGCCACCAGCACCTACACCTGCTGCACTTTCAACAAAGGCAGTAATCGTAGAAGTACCGAGCAACGCACCAGCACTAACGCCGATAGCATCGACAGTCATAGCTTTACCAAGACCTGGGAATTTACCAGATTTAGGATCTGCAATTTTCGCTTCCGTAGCCGTACCGATCAATGTACCCATGGAGTCGAATAATTCTACAAAGGTGAAGGAGAAGATAATCGTGATTAAGCCCATGTGGAGCGCACCAGGAATATCTAGTTGAAGGAATGCTGCTTTAGAGAAATCTGGTACTGCTAATACCGTGAAGTTCTCAGGCATTGTGGAAAGGCCAGTAGCATAGGAAAGAATTGTTGTTACTGCCACACCAATCAAGAGAGAACCTTGAATTTTACGAGCCATCAATAAAGCTGTAAAGATGAGGGAGAATAGAGCCAACAATGTTTCGCCACTGTGCAAATTACCAAGCGTTAAGAGCGCTTCGGACGCAGGGGGTACTAAGTTGCCGTGTGTTTGCACAACTTGACCTAAGGAGTTTGGAGACAAACTAATGGAGATAGCCATCAAGCCGGATAATTTCAAACCGATGATAGCGATGAAGAGACCGATACCAACGGTAATGGCAACCTTCATAGAGGCTGGGATGCCTTCAACGATCATTTGGCGTATCGACGTAAGTGTTAATACGAGGAATACGAGACCGGAAATGAACACCGCACCTAATGCTGTTTGCCAGGATACGCCCATACCGAGAACTACGGTAAAGGAGTAAAAGGCTAAGAGGCCAACCCCAGGAGCGAGGGCAATCGGATAGTTTACGAATAAACCCATAGCAATCGTTACAAGGCCACCACCTAAGGCAGTAGCGATGAGGACTGCATCTTTATCCATCCCTCCGAGACTAAGAATGTTAGGCGCCAAGAATAGGATGTACGCCATCGTGATAAACGTAGTAATACCAGCTAAAATTTCGGTTTTAACAGTTGTACCGCGTTCACTGAGTTGAAATAGTTTATCTAACATTAGATAACATCCTCC
>JAWERH010000296.1:1818-3611 GCA_032482215.1 Veillonella sp.
TATGCCTTACGGATATTGGCGGATATTGCAGAGCACGGGGTAGAAAAAAATGTACCAATTCGTGAGATTGCAGAACGCCAAGGATTTTCCGATAAATACTTAGAGGGGATTGTATCTCGCTTATCCTCCGCTGGCCTCGTTAAAAGTGGACGTGGTAAATACGGTGGTTATCGCTTGGTGAAATTACCTGCTGAATACAATGTATATGAAATTTTATATGCTGCAGAGGACTCCATTGCTCTCGTATCTTGCTTAGAAGATGATGTAGAGCCATGTCCGATGTTTAACGATTGCTTGACTGCTCCGTTGTGGCAGTACTTGCAAGATGAATTCCGTCATGTTATGGAACGCGTATCCTTACAGGATGTAATGGATCACAAGTTTCCAACGGAATAAATGAGAGAGTCGCGTATCATATGCGACTCTTATTTATATAGAATATAAAAGTATTTTCTATATACTTTTATATATGAAAGGAGGCAACGAATGAGTACCACTACATATGACGCTCGCGGTGGCATGCGCAATGTATGGATTATTACGGCGGCCATGACAGTGCTAGCCATATGTTACACTATGATCATTCCGTTTTTGCCTATCTATCTTTTAGAATTAGGCGTTCCAAAGGCTGACGTAGCTCTTTGGTCGGGTCTCGTTTTCGGTATTACCTTTCTCATTGCAGGCATTATGGCTCCTATATGGGGCAAGATTGCCGATAATAAAGGGAAAAAACGGATGGCCTTGCGTGCTGGCTTTGCCATCGCCATCTGTTATGTATTAATTGGCTTAGTTACAGACCAATATCAATTACTCATGGGGCGTGCCCTCGTTGGTTTTGCTAATGGATTCTATCCAGCGGCAATGACTATGGTGTCCCTTAGTGTTGATGAAAAACAGGTTGGTAGAGCATTAGGTATATTTCAAACCGGTCTTATCTTAGGCAATGTCATTGGCCCGTTTTTAGGTGGCGCCGTTGAGAGTGTTGTAGGGATGCGACCTGTATTTTATGTATCTGGTATTGCTGTATTTATTGCGACTTTGGCCGTATTATTTTTTGTGAAAGAACCAGCGCAACCTACTCAACCTACTAAATCTACATCCTTACGTGAAGACTTTAAAGCAGTTCAACAACAGCCTGTATTAGTACGATTACTCTGGATATTCTTCTTCATGCAATGCGCTATTATGATGTTGCAACCTATTTTGGCCCTCTATGTAGGAGATATGCAAGGCACTATGGAAGGGGCGGCTATGATCTCTGGCACCATCCTTAGTATCGGCGGCTTAGCAGGATCCTTAACGACGAACCTATGGGTCCGTTTGGGTGAACGCCGTGGTTATTTTAAAACCATTTCCTACTGTATGATGGGAAGTGGTATTGTCCTTTTACTTCAAAGCTTGCCAGTAGGTATTTGGTGGTTTGGTGTGTTACAAGTCTTAATTGGTTCTTGTATTGTAGGTATTAACCCATCCTTAAGTGCAGCGGTAACCCTCAATACAGACCCCAGTTTTAGAGGCCGCATGTTTGGTATGACTACGACGGCTCAACAATTTGGGTCTATGGTAGGTCCTGTATTTGCAAGTATAGTATCCACCTATATAGGTATATCCTATGTATTTAGCATTACAGGCTTGTTATTGTTATATATGGCATTCCAATCTAGAAAACTATCTGCCAAGCACGAATAATACCATAAATGATTACTCCACACGATTATGTGTGGAGTTTTTATTTAGAGAGAGTAGATATACTTAACGGGATTGAATAATATGACCAATTTTAATAAGACCGA
>JAWERH010000297.1:0-2799 GCA_032482215.1 Veillonella sp.
AGCGGTTCAACATTTCCATCATTACGTCAAGAGCTTTGAAGTCAGGAACGATACGTTCTGTACCCAAGAAGATTACTTGAGTCTTAGGAATGGAACTAGCCATACGACCGTTACCTTCGTTGGAAACGATTGTGCAAGTACCAGATGCAGCAACCGCAAAGTTACAACCATTAACGCCTACGTCAGCTTTCAAGAAGCGTTCACGTACATAACCACGTACGAAGTGAGTCATTTCAGTAGGGTTTTCAGTACCTGTATAGCCTAATTTTTCAGCAAAGATTTCGCGGATTTTATTACGTTCAAAGTGAAGGCCTGGTACTACGATGTGAGATGGTGGGCTCACTGCAGTTTGCAAAATGAATTCCGCCAAGTCAGTTTCGTTTACTTCAATACCAGCTTCTTCAAGAACTTCGTTCAAACCAATTTCTTCAGTTAAGATAGTTTTGGATTTAACGATCATTTTAGCTTCGCGTTCACGAAGGATATCCAAAGCGATTTGAGTTGCTTCTTTATCGTCGAATGCAAAGTGAACTTTAGAACCAGCTTTTTCAGCGTTTTCAACGAATTGGTTTACATAGTAATCCAAATTGTTAAGAACGTGATCACGAAGTTTAGCTGCTTCTGCGCGGAAATCTAACCATTCAGGAACGTCCGCAACTACTGTATTACGTTTATCATAAAACACGTCTTGAGCTTTTTTGATAGCTGCAACTTTGAAATCATCAGCCAAACATTCTTTTATACGTGTTTTATAGGGGCGATTGTCATATATAAGTGCCATGTCGTCTCCTCCTTAGGCGATCGATTTCGCCTTCTTTGTGAAGACGGTCAAGCATACCAGCGATGTTCATCAAGCACGCTTGGTCAGAACCGGAAATAACGTTAGCACCTGTGCCAGCAATTTCCAATGCTTTTTCGCGTGTCATAACTTCACTAATTTCAGGATTCTTAACAGAGAATGTACCGCCGAAACCACAGCAACGGTCTGCACGTGGTAATTCAATCAAGTTGATATCTTTAACATTTTTAAGGAGTTTGAATGGAGGTTCTTTAACGCCCATCAAACGAGTAACGTGGCAAGAAGTATGGTATGTAACGGATTCGTTAAAGCGTGCGCCAACGTCCTCTACACCCAATACATCAGTAATGAATTCAGTGAATTCATAAATTTTGCCGCTCAATTTTTCTGCGCGAGCCAACCACTCAGGTTGATCTTTCAAGAAATGATGATATTCATCACGGATTGCAAATGCGCAAGAGCCGGACATGCTGACTACATATTCAGCGTTTTCGAAGCATTCGATTGTATTCTTAATTGCATCCATAGCTGCTTCGTTGTAACCAGAGTTAGTGAACATTTGGCCACAACATACTTGTTTCTTAGGTACTACGAGCTCGCAGCCTAATCTTTCAAGTACTTCTACACCAGCCATGCCTACATGTGGGTAGAACATGTCAATCAAACACTGTTGGAAAAGATGAATTTTCATATTATCGTCCTCGTCTTTTCTAGTACTTAACCTAATAAAAAATTTTGATATGTATGTGTTATGGCAAGAATTCTAGTGAAAGTTTTTCAATAATTTTCTGCCCGAAACATTACTTATGCTTTCAAATAAATATTCAAAAGCTTTATCGATATAATTATAAATTAATCATATAGAAAATGTCCAAAGGATTGCTATATTAGTATGTACCCTTTTATTTCTCATATCGTTATGACTTTTTGTAATAATAAACATTGCATTTTATCACATATCCCTACTTATTTATAAATTATTCTCGTAAAAGTCCCTTAAACTCTAGATTTTGGGAATGTTTATCATTTTGTATTCTTCAATGGTACTCATATCGTTATTTACCTATAATTCATTGAATATTTATATAAATAGGCTTTAAATTTCAAATTCATGTAATTTTTATCCTTATATATTACATTTTCTTATAGTAGTGTATAAATTTAAAAAGTGTTATAATTTATTTTATATAAGTATAGTAACAACTGCGGCGCACGCAAAAGCCGAAGTATCTAATGTTGCTACAAAAACTGATACTGCAGCTAAAACTGATGTTAAACGTGTAGATACATCTGTAAAAAATGATGCTAAACGCGTTGATACGTCCGTAAAAAACGATACTAAACGCGTTGATACGTCCGTTAAAAACGATGCTAAACGCGTTGATACATCTGCTAAAAATGATGCTAAACATGCAACTACAGTTGTAAAACACGATACTAAGCATGCTGATGCATCCGTTAAACACGATGCAAAACATGTTGATACATCCGTTAAAAATGATGCTAAACGAGTTGATACATCCGTTAAAAACGACGCTAAACGCGTTGATACATCTGTAAAAAATGATGTTAAAGAAGATGCTGCTAAAGTAGAAGGTAAAAAAGCTGTAAAAGCTAAAGAAAACTTACCTGCTGGTGTATATCCTGACACTAAAGATAACTGGGCGCGCGATGCTATCCAAGCAATGACACAAGCTGGTTACCTTTCTGGTTACGCAGATAACACATTCAAACCTGGCGCTCAAATCACTCGTGAACAAGCAGCTGCTATTTACGGCAAAGTATTACAACATAACTTAAACGAACAAGAATTAGCTGATATTGTAACAAAAGAATCTTCTACATCCTACTCTGACGTAGAAGCAGATCGTTGGTCCAGCTCAGCTATCAAATTAGTAAGTGCTGCAGGCGTAATGGAAGGCACATCTAAAACAGCTTTCACACCTAGCAAAACTATGGACCGCGAACAATTCGTAGCATCCGCAGCAAGCTTGGCTAAG
>JAWERH010000298.1:0-2299 GCA_032482215.1 Veillonella sp.
ATCTGGAGAAATCCGTCTTGATCCTAAGATGATGAAAGTTTGGGTAAACGAAAAAGAAGTTCACCTTAAAAAGAAAGAATTCCAGTTATTAGAATTCTTAATGCGTAATCGTGATATCGTATTCAGTAAAGAAGAATTATACTCTCGCGTTTGGGGGTTAGATTCCTATGGTGATTATGCAACAGTAGCTGTACATATCAACCGTTTACGTGAAGAAATTGAAGATAATCCATCTGATAGTAAACACATTATTACAGTATGGGGCGTGGGTTATAAATTTGTTTGATAACTGAAAAGGATATTCATACTATATTCACGTTATTCGTGGCTGTTGATTAATTATGAATTTATAGAGGGTTATTATATAGATATAATCAAAGTTTTAACAATATTTTATAATGTTACTTTGATAATTTAGATATACAATGTATACTAATTCTAGTAAGGCTGAAGTTTGATTCCAGAAAAGTACAACTAAACTTCTCTCTCTTAATAAGTTCTCTCTCAAACTTTTCTGGGTCATATATACTCTCTCTCAACAGTCCTTACACTCTCAAACTATATGCATAAAGGGCATTCCTAGCGACGGCTAGCGAATGCCCTTTATGTTTTATATGGTACATTTTTATATAGATATGTTTTTATGTAATTTCTCTACAGTTGAATCGCCTTGAAATTAGAGTTGCTCTTAACATATTACAAGATACATATTATTTATAGAAATTATATTTTTATAATAGATGTAATAAATTGTTATCTTGCAATGTAAAGTCTTGCGTACTATAATATACTGCTATATTACATAGTTGTTACAGTGTGTATTCGATTGCGATTGGCAGTTTATATGATAAGGAATATAACACTAAGAAATCATTAAAAGATGATATAAGGAGATATGCATGAATTTTTCAAAATATAAGAAATCAATTATTGCCTGTGTGCTAGCCCTCGGTATTGGTGTAGGTGGTGGATACTATTTCTTTGGTAATCCTGTTACACATCAAACGACTGTACGAGAACAAACAAAGCAAACAAAACCTATTACGGATACGCGTAATACATACGTGGTACAAGCGGCAAAAGAATCTGGCCCAGCTGTAGTGGGAATTACCACTCAAGTTTTCCAAAAGGATATTTTTAACCGTACCATCTATGCTGGAGAGGGTGTAGGCTCTGGTGTATTGATTGATAATGATGGACATATCGTAACAAATAATCACGTTGTAGCTGGTGCTAAAAATGGAGAGGTTACAGTTTCCTTGTCCAATGGATCTACCGTCACAGGTACAGTTATCGGTACAGATGCACAAACAGACTTAGCTGTTGTTAAAATTGATCCACCGAAGGATATTCAACCTATAAAAATTGGTGACTCTGATTCCTTGCAAGTAGGGGAACCGGCTATCGCCATTGGTAATCCTTTAGGCTTAGAGTTTAAAGGCTCTGTTACATCTGGTGTAATCAGTGCCTTAGCACGTACTATTGATGATCAAGGGCAACGCTTCCCATTGATTCAAACAGATGCAGCTATTAATCCAGGTAACTCTGGTGGTGCTCTCATCAATGCAGATGGTGAATTAATCGGTATCAATAGTTCTAAAATCTCTAAAGAAGGCGTTGAAGGTATGGGATTTGCCATTCCTATTAACTCCGCTATGACCGTTGTAGACTCTATTATTAAGAATGGTAAGGTTGTACGTCCTTATATTGGTGTATGGGCTGTAGATCGTCAAACAGCAGCACGTAACAATGTAAGCTATGAAGGTGAAGGTCTTCTTATTGTCCAACTTGATGCGAATGGTCCTGCTGCAAAGGCTGGTTTAGTAGAAGGCGATACAATTGCTCAAATTGATGGCAAGAATATTAGTACATTGTTAGAATTAAAAGAGCAAATTGACGCTAAGAGCCCTGGTGATACAGTTTTGGTATCTTATACTCACAATGGCAAAATGAAGAGTAGCTGATGTTAGAGTAAATAGATTATTTTAAAATCAATGAAAAATCCTCATCCGTTGGATGGGGATTTTTATGTTGTAGCCGAAGTACGTGTGATACATATAGGGTGACATTAGTAAAATTAGAAAAAATTAAGATAGTTTTTGTTTTATAAAAGCAGATATTATCAGTGTTTATAGGTCGTTAAAAGCGTGGATTTATATTTTGCAAAATATATTTTTAACAAGGTACCTTGCATTACGATGTACCTTGTGTTATTATGTATTTGTCAGTACATGATAGTGACCGTAAGAGAGCTTTCACATTGGCAGGTAGGCACAACCTAAAGGGAGGAACTATGCAA
>JAWERH010000299.1:0-1324 GCA_032482215.1 Veillonella sp.
GGAACTGGAGCTGCTGCTGCAGCTGGAGCTGGAGCTGGTGCAGGAGCTGCTTTAGGAGCTGCTGCTGGAGCTGCTTTAGGAGCTGCTGCAGGAGCTGCAGCTTTTACTTCATTAACTTCTACATCATATGCTGTGCCATTTACTGTAACGTTGAATTTTTTCATCTTAAATTCCTCCAAAATGTGTATATCTACACAATACTAAAATTTCATTTACACATATAGTTCTGATAATCCTATCGATTACCTAAAAGCGTTAATCTTATCGATTACCGCGTAAGCGACCTTCCATTTTCCAATTGTAGCTTACGATTGGACGGATATGCGCGATTTGATCAGCGGAATAACCCATTGCCGCTAATGCGCCAACGATAACTGCAACAACATCTTGAGATGGTGCCTTACCGTTAGCTTTTGTAGCATTGCTCATGACAAATGCCTCCTAAAAAAATATTAATTTCTACCGCTTAAACGACCTTCCAAGCGCCATTTAGCACTAGTTGCTGTAGGTCGAATAGATGCAATTTGTTCAGATGAGTACCCCATCGCCACAATGGCACCCACGATAGCTGCTACTACTTCATCCTCATTTTGAGCAGATGCACTTGGTGTAGCCACTGGAGTAGCTGCAGGAGCTGCAACAGGAGCACTTACCGGTGCTTCTTTTTTCTTTTTCGTAGGGTCAATCAAATGAACGATTGTCATCAAAACGCCTAAAAGAATCAACACAACAAATACAACTGTCATATTAATGGCCATGATTAACCAGGGATTGGTAGTAACTGCTTGTCCTTCCATAATCATTCCCCTTTCTAAAAAATAAATAAAGAAAGGTATCTCCCAAATTCGATGATATGATTACCGAATCGAATTATAATGGAATATTACCATGTTTCTTTGGAGCACGGTTTTCACGTTTACTTGCAAGCATAGCCAACGCATTGATAACAGCTGGACGAGTTTGTTTTGGTTCGATTACAACATCTACGAAGCCACGTTCTGCAGCTTTGTAAGGAGTTGCGAATTCTTCTACGTACTTAGCTGTTTTAGCATCTTTATCTTCATCTTTTTTGAAGATAATGTTAGCTGCACCAGCAGGACCCATTACAGCGATTTCGGATGTAGGCCAAGCGTATACTTGATCAGCGCCCAAATCTTGGGAACACATAGCGAGGTAAGAACCACCATATGCTTTACGAGTGATAACAGTAATTTTTGGTACTGTTGCTTCAGAGTAAGCATACAACATTTTAGCACCATGACGAATGATACCGCCCCATTCTTGATTTGTGCCAGGCAAGAAACCAGGAACGTCAACGAAGTTA
>JAWERH010000300.1:0-1682 GCA_032482215.1 Veillonella sp.
GGTAACCACTCTTGGGCATCTGCTGCAATGAAAACAATGGTTGCTCACTTCGAAAACGACTTCAAAGACATTGAAATCGTATCCGAACCACTTGATATCAAATCCTCTTTAAAACCAGAAGATCTTCCAAAAATCGAAAAAATGGCAGACGATATCAAAGCATCCATCGATGCAGCTGAAATCAAAGAAGTATTATAATACTAACACCCAAAGCCGCCTTAAAAGGCGGCTTTTTCTTATACTTTAAAAGTCTTATGAAAGTTCAATTATTTCACTATTTTTTGCTTGACATAAATCTAACTTTTTCATATACTATACAAGTACCTGTTACACAACAGAATATATGGAGAGGTGTCCGAGCGGCTGAAGGAGCATGATTGGAAATCATGTGTGCGGTTATCCCGTACCCAGGGTTCAAATCCCTGTCTCTCCGCCATAGTAAAAGCAGTGCTTATGCACTGCTTTTTTATTATAGGTGATACGAATGTATCACCTCTTTTATCATGTCTATATATTAACCGTATACTAGCATATTTTACTAAAACCAATAAAATATGATCTAATAGAAAAAGGCTATCGACTTAACATCGATAGCCTTTTATGTTTATATCATTAGTTTATATCACTATTTATGAATTTTTTTGGCTATGTCACCAATGATTTCAGGTGTTGTTCTACAGCAACCACCTATGATCTCGGCTCCAGCATTACGCCATACGTCAACATAATCTACGAATGATGCAGGGTCGCCATACCAAGTCTTAGTTTCACTATCATAGCTTTCACCAAGATTTGGATATACAGCAATTGGTTTATCCGTAACAGTACGAATATCCTTGATCAAGGACTCTACATACTCTGGTTTCGTACAATTGATGCCAATACCAGTTATAGGTCTAACCTTGTCGATCATTTCTGCACATTTAATGATGGTTTCACCACTAGAAACATGATGTCCATCTTTACAAGAAAAGGCAATCCATCCAGGAATTCCTCTCGATGTGTATGGGTCAGACATGGCGCGAGCAATGGCAATGGCTTCGTCATAAGACGGGATAGTTTCAAAGGATAATATATCCGGGTTTTCTTCACAGAATAATGCTAACCGAGGAATATGGAATACTTCTAGATATTCAGTTTGCACATCAGGATATCCACGGTACTCAGATCCATCCGCTAAAAATGCGCCATATGGCCCTACAGAAGCCGCCACTAATGGTTTAGGCAATGCACCTTCAGAAAAATATCTAACCCCATCTGGAGTCTCTTCTCCCAGTGTAATCCCTCGCAATGTAAGTGCTCCAGTCGCCTTAGCCTCTAAAAACTCATTGCGAGCTTGTACAGCTAGACGAACGGATAATTTAACGAGCTCTATGGCCTCTTCCGTACCATAACCTAATCCTTTAAAGCCAGCTACCGTTGCTTGATATCCAGAACTTTGAATGATATCTGCCCCGGCTGCCAAGTACGAGATATGTATTTTTTTGATGATATCCGGTTGGTCCATAAGAATCTTAGCAGACCATAATTTATGCTGAAGATTACAGCCATAACGCTCTAACTCTGATCCTAAGCCACCATCCAAAACGAGGGCGCCCTTCTCTTTAATTATATCTAAAAATGCACGTCGTTTAGCCATCATATCACCCATTCTATACTACCTCATATCATTTGAGGTTTAC
>JAWERH010000301.1:0-1317 GCA_032482215.1 Veillonella sp.
ATTTTGTAATTTTGCTAGTTCATTGACTGCATGGGTAACAACGAAAGTTTTACCGGCATATTTGTGATAGTAGAAAGCTCGTTCTGCAGCGATAGCGATGACCATGAAAGACAAGAGTAATAATGGATACATTACATACCCACCGCTATAAAACAAGTGAATGACATAATTTAAGTTTTCCATATTAGTAACCTTTCTGCCTGTTTACAGACTGAATATTAGAACCTGTAGGTCCCTTGAATTCTTGTATAATCGCCTAACTTAAAGCTTTCACTACCATATAACGTATCTCGTTTATTAGTACCCTTCGCATCGAACGTGTAGAATGCCTCAAGGAGTAAATCCTTGCGAGGTACATAGCCAGCACCAAATGTAAAGCTGCGAATACCGTCAAGATAACGATCCGGTACTGCGCCAGTACCATTGCCACCAAAGAAGGAGCCATGTTCAAAGTATTTGTAATCGATGAACGCATTCCAAGATTTAGGAATATCTAGGTCGGCACGACCAATGTCGAGACGAGCCATCCAGAAGTGTGGTGTACCACCCATTTGATGACCTTTAAGAGCAAAGTCGGCTGTGCCACGTTCGTGTTGGTATACAGTGTTACCATTTAAATAACGGCCCAAGTTGGAACGGTTTTGGCCGTAATCAACGGTAACAGATGCATTCGCACCTAATTGATATTTAGCGCCAATACCGAATACATGCGCTACATTGGAGAAGCTATATTCATCATTACCGTTGCCATTTGCATTTAGGTATGTATGCGTTTTACCGCCAAAGGAGCGTAAATACCACGCTTGTAACCCAAGACGAGAGCCTATTTGTTTCTTGTATTGAACAAAGGCAGCTTTATCAATAGCTGGTACATTGTCTTTTTCAAGAACTACCCCTTCTGTTTGAATCAAGTTACCAATGATCTTACCAATCGCTTCACGTGGTAATTTATTTTCAGACTCTGCATCATGTACAACCTTTTCAAGATTATACATATAGTTGAACAATGCATTTGGCATGCCCCAACCATAGTAAGAACTACCTTCACCCCAATCATTGGAGGACATTGTAAAGTTCTTTTTGTAAATCGCATCTTTAGCATCATAATCACTAAATACATAACTACCACTATCGTATTTATACGTTTTAGCCCCTAAGTAACCAGTGAACTCATAATCACTAGCTGGTTGTCCATAGTAATCATAGGATTGTTTGAACGTGCCATCTGGCTGTTTAACCCAAACCACATCAAGCTCACTATTGTTATAGTTGCTCCAGTTATCTGTAGCATTATATTTAGCAATTTCTGCTACGGAT
>JAWERH010000302.1:0-2241 GCA_032482215.1 Veillonella sp.
GCGAGGTACAGGCTCGTCTATCTAAGGAATATGGCGTGCGTGTTGAGACTTTAGTTCTTGATGTGCGTAGTCGCGAGGATGTTGAAAGTAAGGTTCCTGTAGCTATCGAGGCTTTTGGTGGCGTCGATGTGCTCGTTAATAATGCGGGTCTTGCACAAGGGCTTGATCCTTTCCAAGATAGTGCTGTTGATGATGCGGTGACCATGATTGATACCAATGTGAAAGGCCTTTTATATGTAACAAAAGCAGTGCTACCTTTTATGATTGATAAAAATGAAGGTCATATTGTAAATATGGGTTCTACTGCAGGCATTTATGCATATCCTAATGGTGCAGTGTACTGCGCTACAAAGGCGGCGGTAAAGACATTAAGCGATGGCATCCGCATGGATACCATAGCTACAGATATTAAGGTTACTACCATTCAACCAGGGATCGTAGAAACTCCATTTAGTGAAGTACGATTCCACGGTGATGCGGAACGAGCTAAATCTGTCTACGCTGGCATTGAGGCTGTTCAACCAGAGGATGTGGCCGATGTTGTACTATATGTAACGAACCAACCTAAACGCTTGCAAATCTCTGACGTAACAATCATGGCAAACCAACAAGCGGCAGGCTTTATGGTACATAAGAAATAATAGGCTAAATACTAAGCTTGTTAAAATGATATAGGTACTATTTATTACTTGAAATCCTATATCATTTAGGATATACTTATTAAGCATATTTTAATAAATATAATTTTACAAAACTTGTTTTTGGAGATTGTTGTTATGACAACAAAGATAAAGACATTACTAGTGGCTTCTTTAGCATGTGTAGCTATTGGTTCCTATAGCATTACTAGTGCTCACGATCCATCTGTTGGGAATCGTTCTGTGCCTATGACTGGTGGAATCTCAGTTGAACCTAGGGAACCAAATTTTATTATGCCGAGTCCTGTACATGTGTTCACCACTGTAGAAGCAGCGTCTGAATATATAGGGTTTAGACCTCAAATGCCAAAGCTGTTGCCAGTAGGATTTAATATTCAATCTGTCATTACTATTGAGAAAGACATTTTGCAGGTTGTGTACGTGTATGAACCCGGTATAGATCCGTACGTAAATAAGGCCGGTGGTGCTCTTATTTTTTATCGTACATCTACTACATTAAAAGGTGATATCAGCGATGACCGTAAGATTCATAAGGTTATAGAAACTGAAAGTGTAGACGGTACAAAGGTTACTTTCAAAGGTGGTAAGAAAATGGTTTATCTTGCATCGTGGATGAAAGATGGACAAAATCACTCTTTAGAATTTCAGCGTCCCGTTAATGTGTTTTTAATAATTTTTATGTTACGCGAAGGGAGATTATACCCATGGTCAAAAAATTTGTATTACTAGCAGTTGCGTGTGCTTGTGTAGGTTCTTACACTGTTGCTGGTGCACAAGGTACTTTAGATGTAAAACCAGATCCAGCTAAACCTGTAGTTGCAGAACAGGCAGCTCCAATGGTTGGTATGCCAAGCCCAATTCATGAATTTGCTACTATTGATGAAGCTGCTAAATACATGAATATTATGCCTCATCTACCTAAAGTATTACCTGTAGGCTATAATATTGAGTCTGTAAGCACAATCAATAAAGATGTATTACAAGTAGTATATGTATACCAAGCTGGCGAAGATTCTACTCGCAATCAAGCAGCCGGCAAACGTATCGTGTATCGCGTAGGTACTACAAAAGGTGATATCAGTGGTAATCATAAGGATTATCGCGTTACAGCTACAGAAAAGGTAAACGGTACAAAGGTTACTTTCAAAGGTGGCGAAAAAATGGTATATCTCGCTGGTTGGACAAAAGATGGTCAAAACCATGCGATGTACTTTGAACGCCCTGTAAATCGCGACATGGCAAAAGCGATCATTGCTAACACTGTAGCACCTACAGCACATACAGCATATACAAAATAATATAACAGTCCAGCCTAGTGGGATAGGCATGCGAGCTGTGGTGAAGCACTCGCATGGACACTGTAAGGGTTATATAAGAAGCGGCTCCTCTCATGAGGGGCCGTTTTTGTTGCTATGCAAAACTTTCATAATGATAACGATTCTAAATACCCACGTGGGTATATCTATCTAAGTATTACATTGATAGAATATAAATATAGCTATTTTGTGATAAAGAAGGCAGGTGATGTATTGTATCGATTAATACTACAGCGTTTGGCGAGTATTGTAGGTATTTTATTGGT
>JAWERH010000303.1:0-1309 GCA_032482215.1 Veillonella sp.
TATCTATAAGGAGTACCATTATTCTACCTCCTGTGCATCTGTAATTGCGGAAATCATGGATTGGCCTTTGATCAAGGTTTCGTTATATTCACTAGCAGGTACGCTATCGCGAACGATACCTGCGCCAGCGCGAACATAGACCTTACCGCCTTTATTCATAGCCATACGGATACCGATACATACGTCCATGTTACCGGAGAAGTCGATGTAACCTACAGCACCACCGTATACACCGCGTGGGCTTTTTTCAAGTTCGTGTAAAATCTCGATAGCACGAATTTTAGGAGCCCCGGACAATGTACCAGCTGGCAATGTAGCACCGATAGCATCGAGGGCATCTTTACCATCTTGAATGTCGCCGCTTACAGTAGATGTAATGTGAATTACGTGGGAGAAACGTTGCAACATATGTAACGCCTCTACTTGTACGGAACCGAATTTAGCAATTTTACCTAAATCGTTACGGCCAAGGTCAACGAGCATGTTATGTTCAGCCAACTCTTTCTCGTCGTTAATGAGCTTTTCTTCAATAGCGAGGTCCTCTGCTTCGGTTTTACCGCGGCGCATAGTACCGGCAATTGGGAAGGTGTACATTTTACCATCTGTCAATTTTACCAATGTTTCTGGAGAAGCACCTGTAAGCTCTACATCGCCACCAGATAGGTAGAACATATATGGAGATGGGTTCAATGTACGCAATACGCGGTATGCATTTAACAAGCTACCATCGAACTCAGCTTCACGGCGATTAGATACAACACATTGGAAGATATCCCCTTCCTTAATGTAATGCTGTGTCTTTTTAACAACTGCTTCAAACTCGTCCTTTGTAAATTCAGAAGTGAACTCTGTTTTAAGAATGCCTTTTGGAACATCTGCCTCTTTGCCGTTTACTACGAGATCAGCTAGTGCTTTTAACTCGAGCTCAGCCTTGTTGTAGTTACGTTCCAAATCGCTAGTGCTAATATTAGCAATCAAGTAGATTTTATTTTTGTAATGGTCAAAGGCGATTACCTTATCAAAGAGCATAAGGTCTACATCGTTCACCATAGCAGAGTCATCATCTGGTGTTGGGAAATCCAATGTTGGCTCGATGTAGCGAATGTATTCGCAAGCGAAGTACCCTACAAAGCCACCTGTAAAGGTTGGCAGTTCTTCTAAGCGAGGGCTTTTGTATTGGCTCAAAATATTGCGAATCTCTGCAGCTGGATCAGAGCATTCAAAGGTACGCGTTGTACCGTCTTTGATAGTCATTTGATGATTTTTGCAGAAAAGCTCAATCTTAGGATCATAGCCCAAGAAGGAGTAA
>JAWERH010000304.1:0-1306 GCA_032482215.1 Veillonella sp.
TTTATCAACTGTTACGTTGTCACCAGCTTTAACTTCTGTCTTAGCGGATTTCAATTGTTTTACGTTAACTGCGTCAGTGTCATTTACGCCAGCTTTCACGTTAGTGATGTTTAAGTTACCAGCATTGATGCCACCTTTAGTAATGGATGGACCATTGTTGATTACCAAACCACCGTCAGTGATCTTAGTATCGCCAATTGTTAAGGAACCTGCTGGAGTCAAGTTAACTTCTTTGGACAATTGAACTTTCAATTTGCCATCTACGTTGTTCACACCGATGTTGTTGTCAGTCAATTTAGTGCTGTCCGCACCGCCAGTGATATCCAATGTTTGGTTCAATTTCTTAGCGATTACTTTAGATTTATCTGCACCTTGTGCATCATCGCCAGCATATTTCATGCCGTCATCAGTAGTAGCCACTTCGTGTTTGTTGTTGTTTTTATCTTCGTATACGATACGAGTCATGCCGTCTTTGCCGTTTTTACCGTCAACGCCATCTTGACCGTTAGCGCCTTTAATAGTAAGACCGTCTTTGCCGTCTTTACCATTGAGGCCGATGGAACCATCTTTACCGTTGATTACAACAGCAGAACCATCTTTACCGTTTACGCCGATCTTACCATCAACACCGTCTTTACCATCTTTACCGTCGTTACCAACTTTGATGTCATTAGACAATGCATATGTATAAGTTTGTTCACCAGTTGCATTATCGATTTTTTGAGTAATTGTCAAATTATCGCCTGCTGCGTAGGATACAGTTTTACCGTTGCCTACTGCTGTTACAGCGTGGTTACCAACTACATTACCTTTCGCATCTGTGGAGAAGGAGTAGCCGTCTTTGATTTGATCTGCCAAACCAGACAAGTCGATTTTCGCGATTGTACCAGCTTGGTTAGCGCCATTGCCATCGTTGTATTTCAATGTAACGGATTTGTCTGCCACATTATAGGAGTAAGATGTAGTAGTTTCACCTGCACGATCAGATTGAGTTGGTGCAATGTGTAAATCGTTAGCTTTGGAAATACGTTTTACATCGCCGATGTTAGCTGCGTTATCGATTACATCGCCGCCAGATTTAAGGTTAGTGATGTTGTTGCCACCCATGTTCACATTGCCGCCATCGAATTTGAATTCGTTGCCGCCAATTGTCATAGTTGCAGGGCCATCATTCTTAATGGAAGTGATGTTTTTCAAATCTTTGTTTAATTGAACTTCGAGAGTATCAGTACCATCAGCTTTTACGTTGATGTTACCAGAAGCGCTCTTGAAGGATGCAGAAGTTGTTTTATCTACGCCTTCACCT
>JAWERH010000305.1:0-1301 GCA_032482215.1 Veillonella sp.
TAAATCAGTAAAGATTAATACCGTATTATCTCGCCATTGGTCTGATGATGAAGTTAAATCTTTATTACAGTATGTAGAAAAGTGGCCTGTTGTATGGCGTTTTATTGAATATATGCCATTCCAAGGCGATGCGTTCCATGGTCCAACCTTTGATGAATGGAAGGCTCAATTAGAACGTGTTAGTGGAGGTCCGCTTACAGAAGTACATTCCGTTTATGGCTTTGGCCCTGCTACGTATTTAGCGCTACCAAGTGGAAAGGCTGTAGGATTCATCTTTTCTATGTCTCATAGCTACTGCGATACATGTAATCGCGTTCGTCTTACATCAGATGGGCAAATGCGTTTATGCTTGTTGCGTGATGATGAGGCTGATCTTGTATCTCTTGTGCGCAATGGTGCGACCGAGGAAGATTTAGCTTTGCATATTGAACGTGCATTGCAGCGAAAGCAAGAACGTCATGATGGCGTAGGTATGGAACAACCAGAACGTCCTATGTGGCGCATTGGAGGATAATATGGGATTTTTTGATTTTCTAAAACCAAGATCAAAGGAACATATTGAAGAATGTTGGCCTGGTGGCAAGATGCTTCAAGTCCATATAGAATACGATACAAAATCTGCTGTCATTACTTACAAGGGACGTTATGGATTGCAATTTAATGTGCCAAAGGCTGATGTGACAAATATTATTATTAAAGAGGTAAGTCGTACGCATAGTGTTCTTCAACTATATAGTGGTACTGACTGCGTAGGAACTAGTGATATTCTCCCTACGGAGGCTTGTAATACGATGAAGGATTGGCTAGGACGATATTGATGTATATGTTTTATAGGAATGTAATAAATATTCTTTACATTCCTATAAAATAGGCATATAATTAGTCGTGTCATGGACCACTAGCTCAGCTGGCAGAGCACCTGACTCTTAATCAGGGTGTCCAGGGTTCGAACCCCTGGTGGTCCACCAAAATAAACCCGCACTACTGTGCGGGTTTTTCTTCTATATTTTAAGTATTTGTATAATCTGCAACTACTTTATGGACGGATATGCTTCATTTACTTAATATGACGTATTTTGTAGACAATAAATGATTAAAAGCTTATTATTAATAATAATAGTTTTTATCATTAGGAGGTTCTTATGGCAGTAGATGTTTCTAGAACACAAGATGTGTATAAAGATGCTGGACAAAGTGTAAATTTTACAACATTATTATTAAATCGTAAAGATCGTGACGCTGAACTCGAAGTGATTCAAGATATGGCGGACCGCATTCAAGCTATTAAACGCTCTGTTAGC
>JAWERH010000306.1:0-3353 GCA_032482215.1 Veillonella sp.
AAACGATACTGATGCAGTTAACGTAAAACAATTGAAAGATGCTCGTACAGTAGTAACTTCCAACGATAACTCCGTAACAGTTAACAAAACTGAAAACGGTAACCAAGTTACTTATGACTTGCATGTAGCTCCAGGTGCTGCACAATCCGTATGGAATGTGAAATCCACTGGTAATACAACTGCTGACTCCGAAGCAACTGCAAAAACTATCACTGATGGTAAAACAGTTGAAATGGCAGCAGGTAAAAACTTGACTGTTAAACAAACTAGCAACAATGACGGTGCTAAAGTTGAATACGCTTTGTCCGACGATATCAAGATCGGTAACGATGGCAAAGATGGTAAAGACGGCGTTGACGGTAAAATCGGCGTAAACGGTAAAGATGGTTCTTCCGTTGTTATCAATGGTAAAGACGGCTCCATCGGCCTCAATGGTAAAGACGGTAAAGATGGTCTTACTATGAAAGCTGAAAATGGCCAACCTGGCGTAAACGGCAAAGATGGCATCACTCGTATCGTATACGAAGATAAAAACAACAACAAACACGAAGTTGCTACTTTGGATGACGGTTTGAAATTCACTGGTAACAACACTGATACAGTGAACAACCATAAATTGAACAGCCTTGTAAAAGTTCAAGGTGAAGGCGTAGATAAAACAACTTCTTTCAATTGAACAAAGACTTGAAAAACATCAACACAATTAAGAATGACGGTAATGCTACTTTCACAATCGGTGGCGACAACTTCGCATTCAATGGTGGTAATGTAAGTCTTGGTGGTAACAATATCACTAACCTTAAATCTGGTATCGTAAATAACAATGATACTGATAATACTAACGCTGCTAACATTGGCGACGTTAAGAATATCTCCAAAGCTAACGATATTCATATCAAAGACAAAACATACACAGTGAACACTGATAAAACAGTTACATTGGAATATGTTGATGGCAATGATAATGCAGTAAACAAAACTGCTAAGATCGACTTGAGCAACTTGCCTACAGGTGATAAAGCTGCTGTTGAAAGCGTAGTTAAAAAATCTGCTACTGCAGGCGACACTAACATCGCTGACATCACTGTAGCTGACGGTAAACAAACTGGTGATGCAAATGCTAAATACGAAGTAAATGTTTCCCGTAATGCTGTTAAAGATGCAGCTCGTGAAGCAGTGACTGTAAACAATGCAAACAACAGCAACAATCCAATCACTGTTACACCTGTACAAGACGAAGCAAACCACAACACAACTTACCAAGTAACATTCGATGGCGATAAAGCTGCTAAACAAATTCCTTTGACATACAAAGCGAACGGCTCTAACGACCAAAAAGTTACATTGGATAAAGGTTTGAACTTCACAAATGGTTCCAACACAACAGCTTCCGTAGCTGCTGATGGCGTAGTTAAATACGATCTTAACAACAACGTAAACTTGACTCCATCTGGTTCCTTAACTATTTAACTTGAACATTACTAATGTGAAAGCAGGCGTAAACGATACTGATGCAGTTAACGTTAAACAGTTGAAAGACTCCCGTACAGTAGTAACTTCTAACGATAACTCCGTAACAGTTAACAAAACTGAAAACGGTAACCAAGTTACTTACGACTTGCATGTAGCTCCAGGTGCTGCACAATCCACATGGAATGTAAAATCCTCTGGTAATACAACTGCTGACTCCGAAACAGCTGCAAAAACTATCTCTGATGGTAAAACAGTTGAAATGGTAGCAGGTAAAAACTTGACTGTTAAACAAACTAGCAATAACGACGGCGCTAAAGTTGAATATGCATTGTCTGATGACATCAAAGTTGGTAACGACGGTAAAGATGGCAAAGACGGCGTTGACGGCAAAATCGGCGTAAACGGTAAAGACGGCTCTGCTGTTGTGATCAACGGTAAAGACGGCTCCATCGGCTTGAATGGTAAAGACGGTAAAGATGGTCTTACTATTAAAGGCGCTAACGGTCAAGACGGCGTAGACGGTAAAAATGGTACTAACGGTATCACTCGTATCGTATACGAAGACAAAAACAACAATAAACACGAAGTGGCTACTACTGATGATGGCTTGAAATTCACTGGTAATAACACTGACGTTGTAAACAAAAACAAATTGAACAGCCTTGTTAAAGTTCAAGGTGAAGGCGTAGATAAAACAACTTCTGCATCCTTCAAGAGCGCTTCTGGTAACATCTTTCACAATCGGCGGCAACGAATTCAAATTCGATGGCGGCAATGTGAATATGGGCGACAACAACATCACTAACCTTAAATCTGGTGGCGATGTAGTTAACAATGCAGCTAACATCGGCGACGTAACTCGTATTTCCAAAGCTAACGATTTACACATTGCACCAACTCAATCCAACCGTGCAGGTGAAACTACTACATCTTATTCCTATGATGCAGCAGACAAATCCGTTACATTGAAATACAACGATGGCAATGGTGCTAACCAAGCTGGTACAATCGCGAAAATCGACTTGTCTGGTTTGGCAGATCAAATTAAAGATGGCTACTCCTTCTCCACAGATGCGAAAGGCAATGTAGTTGGTAACCACGCTGTAACAGCAGTAGGCAACGGTAAAACTGTATCCTACGCAGCAGGCGATAATTTGACAATTACTCAAAATATCGATAATGCAACTGGTGAACAAACTTATACATATGCATTGTCTAATGACATCAAAGTTGGTAACGACGGTAAAGATGGCAAAGACGGTGTTGATGGTAAAATCGGCGTAAACGGTAAAGATGGTTCCTCTGTTGTAATCAACGGTAAAGATGGTTCCATCGGCCTCAATGGTAAAGACGGTAAAGATGGTCTTACTATGAAAGCTAAAGATGGTCAACCTGGTGTAAACGGTAAAGATGGTATCACTCGTATCGTATACGAAGATAACAGCAAGAATACACACGAAGTGGCTACATTGGATGATGGCATGAAATATGCTGGTGACGATGCACAAGGTGCTGATAAATCCAAAGTTATCGCTAAGAAATTGAACGAAACTATGGACGTTGTTGGTGGTGCAGATAAGTCCAAATTGACTGACAACAACATCGGCGTGAACAACGTAGATGGCAAATTGAAAGTTCAATTGTCTAAAGAAGTTAACTTGACTCCATCGGGTTCCTTAACAATTGGCGACACTGTAGTGAACGATAATGGCTTGTCCATCCATAATGGTCCTTCCATCACTAAAGGTGGTATCAACGCTGGTGACTTGAACATTACTAATGTGAAAGCTGGCGTAAATGACACTGACGCAGTTAACGTAAAACAATTGAAATCCGCTAAGACAGAAGTTAAAGCTGGTGACAACGTAACAGTTGATAAA
>JAWERH010000307.1:0-4798 GCA_032482215.1 Veillonella sp.
GGAGCCTCATAATGGGGTAGATGCCATCGTAGCAGCCGCAAACTGGATTGTAAACGTAGAATCTATTGTGGCTCGTGAAACGAATCCAATGGAAAATCTAGTATGTACCATCGGTGTTATCAAGGGGGGCGACAGATACAATGTAGGCTGTGGCGATGTATATCTAGAAGGTACTTGTCGTACTTATGAACCAGCAAAACGTGATTATATAGAACGACGTCTTGGTGAAAGTTTACAAGCTCTCGATATGTTATTAAAAACAAAGAGTACCTTAGATTATAAACGTGGTCATGGAGCTACCATCAATGATCCGGATGCCATCGATTATGCCACATCTATTGTAGAGAAATATCTTGGTAAAGAAGCGGTGGTACATCCTGAATTCCCGTCTATGGCTGCAGAGGACTTCTCCGCGTATCTTGGATTTGAAGGTAATCCGGCCTTGCATAATGAGGCTTTCACCATTGATGAAAGCATCCTAGAACCTGGTATAACAATGATGTCTGCCATTGCCGCCGAATTTTTACAAGAAAAGTAGTTAAATAAGTAGTTTGAAATAAGAGGTTATCATGAAGAGTTTACAACATACATCATTTAAAACAATGCTTCAATACACACCAGAAGAAATTAAATACTTCTTGGACTTGGCTGCAAAATTAAAAGCCGATAAAAAAGCAGGCAAAGAAATCAAAACATTAGTAGGTAAAAACTTTGCATTAATTTTTGAAAAAGACTCTACACGGACACGTTGTGCCTTTGAAGTAGGTGCTGCGGATCAAGGTGCTCATACGACATATCTTGGCCCTACAGGTTCCCAAATGAATAAAAAGGAATCCTTAAAAGATACAGCTCGTGTTCTAGGATCTATGTATGATGCTATCGAGTTTAGAGGTTTTGATCAAGCCGATGTAGATACATTAGCTGATTATTCTGGCGTACCTGTTTGGAATGGCCTTACCGATATGGATCATCCTACACAAACATTAGCGAATTTTTTGACGCTTCAAGAAAATATTGATAAACCATTGAATGAAATCTCCTATGCTTATGTGGGTCATGGTCAATCTAATATGTGTAACTAAAATGGGTATGGACTTTAGACTTATCGGGCCTAAACAATACTGGCCTGCAGGGCCATTCTATGAAGAATGTTTGAAAGTTGCAAAAGAAACAGGTGCTACCATTACATGTACAGATAACGTAGCGGAAGGTGTTAAAGGCTTAGATGTAATCTATACAGGTGTATGGGTAACTATGGGTGATACATACGATATGTGGGAAGAACGTATTAATACGTTTAAACCATTCCAAGTTAACGCTGAAATGATGGCATTAACTGGCAATCCAAATACAAAATTCTGTCACTGCTTGCCAGCATTCCACAATACAGAAACACAAGTAGGTAAAGATATCTTCGAACGGTTCGGCATGAATGGTATTGAGGTAACTGAAGAGGTATTTGAAGGTCCAAATTCCTTAGCCTTCCAAGAAGCCGAAAATCGTCTCCATACTATCAAAGCTGTTATGGTTGCTACCTTTAGTGACTATCCTTTGAAATAATTTCATCTCCCTAGAAGGTGATGTATGGTATAGTTTGTTTCCTATTTATAATCGCTGAAAGTAATAACTGAGAGCTGTATAGATAGGTGTGAGTCACCAATAGGTGAGAATTGAGGTTTACTATGACACCCTATAAAGTATTTATTGTCGGTCATGAAGGCACAACAGGTTTAAGAATTCATGAACGGTTATCCGATAGAAAAGATATAGAGCTATTAGCTACAGCTGATGAGGATCGTAAAAATGTAGAGGCTATTAAAGAGGTAGCTAAAGAGGCAGATATTGTATTTCTCTGCTTGCCTGATGCTGCATCTAAAGAAATCATGGCCGCTATCGGTGAATTACCATGTAAGGTAATTGACACATCGACTGCATTTAGAACGGCTGCTGATTGGTCCTATGGCTTTCCAGAGCTCGGTGCTGATTATAAAACAGCTATCAGTACAGAGAAACATATTGCCAACCCAGGCTGTCATGCGAGCGGCATGATTGCTTGTATTGCGCCTCTTGTAAAAGCAGGTCTTGTGCCAACAGATTATCCTTTCACTATCACATCCTTAACAGGCTATAGTGGTGGTGGTAAAAAGATGATTGGCCAATATGAAAGTGAACCAAAGGATTATTTCCTCTATGCACCGCGTCAATATGGTCTTAGTCAACAACATAAACATTTACCAGAGGTTCAACATGTTTGTGCATTCACAGTCGTTTATGTCAAAAGCCAATAAGCATTGATACAGTGCAACAGGCATTGGAAAACTTTTATAAAGGTAGCCCGATCATTACTGTCGTACCATTTACTGAGAACAGTAATACAGGTATGTTAAATGCAAATCAATTGAGCAACACAGATAGCATGAAAATCTATGTGACTGGCAACGATGAACGCATTATGGTTCATGCTATTTTCGATAATTTAGGCAAAGGTGCCTCTGGTGCTGCTGTTCAATGTATGAACATTGCTTTAGGTTTGCCTGAGGATACAGGCCTAGCACTAGGTTAGAGAGGGAACTATGAAGGACGTAACAAATGCAATGCGGGCGCATATCTTAACTGCGGCCGTTCCATATATTAAACAATATACAGATCAATACGTTGTCGTTAAATATGGCGGCAATGCTATGATTGATGAAGAATTAAAAAAATCCGTTATGAAGGATTTAATGCTACTTCAATTGGTAGGGGTAAAAGTTGTGCTCGTTCATGGCGGTGGTCCAGCTATTAATAGCACACTAGATGCCATGAAAATTGAGTCCAATTTTGCAAATGGCTTGCGTGTCACAGATGAAGCGACAATGGATGTAGTACAAATGGTATTAGCCGGTAAGGTTAATAAAGGCCTTGTAGCAGATTTAACTCATAAACAAAATGATGAGCTTGGTTATGTAGGTTCTATCGATACGATTGATACAAGTATTATCGATGATGTTATCAGTAGAGGATATATTCCTGTCATTTCTTCCATTGGTATGGGGGCTGATGGCAAGACATATAATATCAATGCTGATACAGTAGCCGCAAAAATTGCCGGTGCCCTTAAGGCGGAAACAATGGTGGCTATGACAAACATTGATGGTGTGCTACGTGATGTACATGATCCTAATTCTTTAATCTCTAAAATTACTATGGCAGAGGCGGATCAATTAAAAGCAGAGGGGATTATCGCTGGCGGTATGATCCCAAAAGTGGATTGCTGCTTAGAGGCCATCAAATCAGGAGCTCAAAAGGTATTTATCATCAATGGTGAGATTCCACATGCTATTCTTATTGAGCTATTGACTGATGAAGGTCTTGGCACTATGTTTGTAAAGTAATATAGTAGGTATAATGATGGTAATTGTTTATTACTATCGTTACCTTTCACATAGATAGACGACGGCGCGACCGTACGTTCGGAGGATGTAATGAGTAATACAATCGATTTTGAACAACAAGATAAAGAATATATAGCCAATACGTATGGCCGGTTTAACGTATGTTTTGAAAAGGGTAAAGGCTCTCTTTTATGGGACGTAAATGGTAAAGAATACATCGATCTTGGATCTGGTATTGGTGTAACAGCTTTTGGTGTCGATGACGATGAATGGACAGAGGCGGTGACAAAACAATCTCATGCGTTGAACCACATTTCAAATTTATACTATTCTTTGCCACAAATTGAATTGGCAAAACAACTGTGCGCTAAAACAGGTATGAAGAAGGTATTCTTCTCTAACTCTGGTGCAGAGTCTAATGAATGTGCTATCAAAGCAGCTCGTAAATATAGCCATGACAAATACGGTGAAGGTCGTCATGTCATCGTCACCTTGGTTAATAGCTTCCATGGTCGTACTATTACTACCTTGTCTGCTACAGGCCAAGATGTATTCCATCAACATTTCTTCCCATTTACAGAAGGTTTTATTCATACACCCAGCTAATGATATTGATGCGGCTTTAAAAGTTCTTGATAATCCAGCAGTTTGTGCCCTCATGATGGAACCTATTCAAGGTGAAGGTGGCGTTATGCCTTTGGATAAAGAGTTCGTACAAGCAGTAACAAAATATGCTCATGAACACGATCAACTCGTGTTAATCGATGAAGTACAAACTGGTAATGGTCGTACTGGTAGTCTATACGCATACCAACAATTTGGCATTGAGCCAGATGTAGTATCTACTGCAAAAGGTTTAGCAGGTGGTCTTCCTATGGGGGCTACAATGTGTTAAATGCTGGTGCACATGCTACAACCTTTGGTGGCAATCCAATCTGTGCGGCAGCAGGCAATACTATCATTAATCGTTTAACACCAGAATTCTTAGATTCTGTAAAAGCAAAAGGGGACTATGTAAAAGCTACCTTAGCAGGCAAACCTGGTATTCTAGGTGTGAGTGGCATGGGCCTTATGCTTGGTATTGAAACTACAGTAGATCCAAAAGCAGTCATTGCGAAATGTCTTGAAAAGGGCGTTGTATGCTTGTCTGCGAAAAATAAAGTACGTCTTTTACCAGCTCTTAATATTCCTCAAGACCAATTGGAAAAAGCGATTGCTATTGTAGCTGAAGCTATTGAAGAGTTAGCGGCAAAATAATTTTAAGGATAACTTTCATAAATATCATTTAAAATAGTTGCGTAACCGTGTAATTATTGAAATAAATCGATGAATATATAGACTTTAGTTCTCATTCGTGTTACCCTAGAAGAAACAGTCTATATTGGAGGAGTAAATATGAATACAGAATCCTTACGTAACGAAGT
>JAWERH010000308.1:0-1294 GCA_032482215.1 Veillonella sp.
AACTCAGTATTCCTAGCTATGGAGCTAGAACAAGAGGAGGAAAAATAATATGGGTATGACCATTACTGAAAAGAATATGGCTCGCCATGCGGGTCTTGATGTTGTAAAACCAGGCCAAATCATCGAATGTCATTTGGATGCGGTATTGATGAACGACATCACATTCCCACCAGCGCGTAAAGAGTTCTTAAAAATCGGCAAACCTGTATTTGACCGTCATAAAATTTACTTGGTACCTGACCATTTCACACCAAACAAAGATATTCAATCCGCTACACAAGCTAAAGTAATGCGCGATTTCGTACGTGAACATGGCATTACAAACTACTTTGAAGTGGGTAGAATGGGTATTGAGCACGTTATTTTGCCAGAAAAAGGCCTTATCGGTCCAGGGGAAATGATGATTGGTGCTGACTCCCACACTTGTACATATGGTGCAGTAAATGCATTCTCCACAGGCGTAGGCTCCACTGATGCGGGCGTAGCTATGGCAGAAGGTAAAACTTGGTTCAAAGTGCCTGAAACAATTAAGGTTGAGCTTATCGGCAAACCTAACAAATGGGTAACTGGTAAAGACGTAATCCTTGATTTAATCGGTAAAATCGGCGTAGATGGTGCTCGTTACATGGCCCTTGAATTCGCTGGCGACGGCGTACAACACATGACTATGGCAGATCGTCTTACAATTTGTAACATGGCTATCGAAGCTGGCGGTAAATGTGGCGTATTCCCTTACGATGCAGTAACTGAAGAATACATCAAAGGCCGCGTAAACCGTCCTGTTGAGCCAATCGCTCCAGATGCTGATGCAGTATATGCTCAAACGATTACAATTGACTTGTCCAAATTGCAACCAGTTGTAGCATTCCCTCATTTGCCATCCAACACACATTACATCAACGAAATCGACAAAGATATTAAAATTGACCAAGTTATCATCGGTTCTTGTACAAATGGCCGTTACGAAGACTTGGTGGCAGCTGCAGAGATCTTCAAAGGCCGCAAAGTAGCTCCATTCGTTCGTTGTATCGTAATCCCTGGTTCCCAAGATGTATACGACCAAGCTATGAAAGATGGTTTGTTAGACATCTTCATTCAAGCTGACTGCGCTGTGTCCACACCAACATGTGGTCCTTGCCTTGGCGGTTACATGGGTATCATGGCTGAAGGGGAACGTACAGTTTCCACTACAAACCGTAACTTCCGTGGTCGTATGGGTCACGTTGATTCTGAAGTATATTTGGCAAGCCCTTACGTGGCGGCAGCGAGTGCTGTATTAGGCCGCATTGCAGGC
>JAWERH010000309.1:0-2298 GCA_032482215.1 Veillonella sp.
GCAACAGATTACTTCTACGTAGATAATACAGCGATGCAACTCGTTGTAAATCCTGCACAGTTTGACGTTATCGTTACAACAAACTTGTTCGGCGATATCTTGTCTGACGAAGGTGCTGTTATCTCTGGTTCTATCGGACTTTTACCATCTGCATCCATGGGTACTGGCACAGCATTGTACGAGCCAATCCACGGTTCTGCACCAGATATTATGGGTCAAAACTTGGCGAACCCATTGGGCACAATTTTGTCCGCAGCCATGATGTGCCGTCACTCCCTTGATTTACCTCAAGTGGCTGATGCAATTGAAAAAGCTGTTGAACAAGTGCTCGTTGATGGTTACCGCACAGGCGATATCTACCGCGAAGGCTTGAAACGCGTAGGTACCACAGAAATGGCGCAAGCTGTTATTGAACGTCTATAATCGTAGGGAACAAGGTTTTGAAAGCTCATCAAGTGAGCTAAATCATTTCAAAATCTTATCATATACATTATAATGAAGAAATATTATATAGGTTATTATATAAGAGAGGGCTAGTCCCTTTCTTTTTTGCGGGAGGAGTTATGTTATCTTATTTTTTACTTGCCTTATCTATAGGGCTTGAGCTGTTTGCTACGACCATGTTGAAAGCCTCTGATGGCTTTACGCGGCCGTTACAGACTATTGCCTGCGTATGTGGTTATGTAGGATCTTTCTATACATTGACGCATGTACTGAAATATATTCCTCTTAGTGTTACTTATGCTACCTGGTCTGGCGTAGGTCTCGTGGTGACGGCTCTCATTTCTGTTTTTATCTTTAGTGAGGGCTATAATATGTACACCATTTTGGGGATAGGTCTTATTGTAGTTGGTGTTGTCATCCTTAACTTGTGGGGCGATGTAGATGTAGATGTAGATGTAGATGTAGATGTAGATGTAGATGTAGATGTAGATATAGATGTAATTATTGGGCAATATATTTCAAAGGAGGCCTTTATGAATTCTTCCATGTATCGAAATTTAACCATTACTGCGTTATTGATGGCATTAGCTATCATGATTCCTATTATGATGCCTCTGAAAGTTGTCATTCCACCGGCATCGTATACACTAGCGAGTCACGTGCCTATATTCCTGGCTATGTTCTTGTCTCGTAAGATGGCGTAGCAGGGTTCCCTATCGTTATCGTTATGCGCGCTGCATCTCATATCATCTTTGCCTTGATGGGGGCCTATTATATTAAACATCATCCAGGCGTATTGACTGGGGCTCTATCCTTTGCTACGTTCAACCTTGTATGTGCCATCGTTCACGCCATCGGTGAAGTATTAGCATGCCTCTTGTTCTATACAACAACTACGATGCCAAATATCGATCTTATCTACGTTGTATTTGTCCTTGTTGGTGGCGGGACCATCATTCATAGTATAGTTGATGGATATATTGCGTTATATATCTATAAAGCTATCCCAGGATTATCTAAGCCTGAGAATAAATAATCGGACGTTATCCTAGCTTATTTAAGTTAGATAATAAACAACCCGCTATTAAAACTACATATGCTCGTAACCACTCATAGGAAATCTATTGTACGCTAATGTATAGAATTTGATTATCTATGAGTGGTTTTTTAGAATAATTATCAAATCTGTACCTACAGATACAGACTTAACTATGCAATATGGTTATAATAAAACCATAGTTAATGACCGAGTTGTGATATATGCATAGCAGTATAGATAGATTTATACATAGATACCACATAGGCCATACATATTGTTAATTGTGAAAGACTTTCACAAGAATTATGGAGGTTATTATGAGAAAGCATATAAAAAATAACGTGTCTTGGGTTGGTAAAATTGATTGGGAATTACAAGAATTCCATGGCTCTGATTACAGTATTAATAATGGATCTAGCCAAAACGCGTACTTGATTGAAGAAGAAAAAACCGTCCTCATCGATACCGTATGGAAACCTCATTCCTCAGAGTTTATAGACAATTTGGAATCTGAAATTGATTTAAACAAGATTGATTTTATCGTATGTAATCACGGCGAAGTTGATCATAGCGGTTCCTTGCCAGCTTTGATGGAAAAAATTCCAAATACGCCGATTTATTGTACAGAAAATGCTGTTAAATCCTTGGTTGGTCAATACCATCATCCAGAATGGAATTTTAAAACTGTGAAGACAGGTGATTCCGTAGATATCGGTAACGGTAAATCTTTGGTATTCGTAGAAATGCGCATGCTCCATTGGCCTGACTCTATGGCAACCTATATGACTGGCGACAATATTTTGTTCTCTAACGAT
>JAWERH010000310.1:0-1567 GCA_032482215.1 Veillonella sp.
CAGTAGGGTTATTAAATATTGGCGAAGAAGCCACTAAGGGGAACGATGTCGTTCTAGCCACATATCCAATTTTGGAACGTATGAAAACTATTAATTTCAAAGGTAATATTGAAGGCCGTGATATTCCAAAAGGGGTCGTAGATGTTGTTGTTTGCGATGGTTTTGTCGGTAATGTGGTACTTAAATTTGCAGAAGGCTTGGTAACAGGTCTTACACAATTAGTAAAGGATAGCATTATGGCAGGTAGTATTTTTGCTAAAATTGGTGCTATGCTTGTAAAGCCAGCTTTAAAAAAGATGGCAAAACGCTTAGATCACACGGAAAATGGTGGTGCTCCACTCTTAGGGGTTAACGGGGTGTTTATGATTGCCCATGGTAGCTCCAAAGCTAAAGAGATTAAAACTGCTATTGAAATTGCCAGTGATTTAGTAGAGCGTAAAATTATTCAACACATAAGAGAAACAATGGATATTGAAGGAGCCTTGAAGTATGACTATGATGAGTAAACCGGTAGGAATCATTGGTACTGGGAGCTTCCTTCCTGACAATGTAGTAACAAACTTTGATCTAGAAAAAATGGTTGATACCAATGACCAATGGATTAGAGAACGTACTGGTATCGAGGAACGACGCATTGCACCGGAAGGTATGAATACATCCTATATGGCGACTGAGGCAGCCAAAAAAGCTATGCAAATGGCTAAGGTTAGTGCCGAAGATATAGATATGATTATCTTTGCTACCTTAACACCAGATATGATTATTCCTTCAGCCGCTTGTGTATTACAAGCGAATTTAGGAGCTAAGAATGCAGCGGCCTATGATTTACAAGCTGCATGCTCTGGCTTTGTATATGGATTGATTACTGCAGCTAGCTATATTAGCTCCGGTTTATATAAAAAGGTTCTTGTTGTAGGGGCTGAAATTCTATCTCGACGGGTAAATTGGAATGATCGTGGTACATGTATCCTCTTTGGTGATGGTGCTGGCGCCGCGGTAGTATCTGAGGTCCCTGAAGGTTATGGCATTAAAGGTATTGACATGGGGGCTGATGGTACTGGTGGTCCATCTTTATGCATTCCTGCAGGTGGTACAGCAGTAGTTGCCAATGATCAACGCGTTGAAGAAGGATTAACATTCATTCATATGGATGGCCCTGAAGTATATAAATTTGCTGTTAAAACGATGGGACGTACTGTTTTAAAATCTTTAGAACGAGCTGGAATGGAACTTAATGAGTTGGATTTCTTCATTCCACATCAAGCAAATATTCGTATTATTGATTCGGCTGTAATACATCTGCCGCGTCTGTAGCGATAGCTTTGGACGAAGCTAATCGTGAAGGGCGTTTCAAACGTGGCGATAATGTTGCGTTTGCAGGATTTGGTGCAGGCCTTACATGGGCTAGCCTTGTCTTGAAATGGTATTAAGGAGGACACATCAAGATGATTAAGACTGACATTTGTGATTTATTACAGATTGAGTACCCAATCTTACAAGGTGGTATGGCTTGGCTCGGTACTGCAGAATTAGCGGCAGCTGTTTCCGAAGCGGGTGGCCTTGGTAT
>JAWERH010000311.1:0-1288 GCA_032482215.1 Veillonella sp.
GTAAAAAGAAAGAAAAAATCTGAAGCAGCAAGAAAACGCAAATTCAGAGCATAAGATGATTACCCTAATTCTGCCTTTTCATGGCTTCATGAAATCCAGGATTAGGGTTTCTTTATATTATTTTATCTATAATATAATAATGTAGTATGATTAAATGTGTTATATCTTTGCATGCTGTAAAGATTAACCTTTATAATAGTATGATGTAGATTATTACTAATTAAAATAGATCAGGAGGATACAATGAGCTTAAAAGATCAATTAAAAGAAGATATGAAAGCCGCTATGAAAGCACGCGAAGAAGGCAAAACTGCGCTTTCTGTAATTCGAATGGTTAACAGTGCTATTAAAAATACTGAAATCAATGATAAAGTTGAGCTTGATGATAATGGTATTCTTGGTATTTTGGCAAAAGAAATGAAAACTCGTCAAGACTCCTTAACTGAATTTGAAAAGGCGGGCCGTGAAGATTTAATCGCTCATGTAAAAAAAGAAATGGCTGTACTACAAAAATATTTGCCAGCTCAAATGAGTGAAGATGAAATTCGTACAGTTGTTAAAGAAGCTATTGCTGCCTGTGGCGATGCTGTAAATATGGGTAATGTTATGAAACATGTAATGCCTAAAACTAAAGGCCGTGCGGATGGCAAGGTAGTTAATAATATCGTTAAAGAGTTACTTGGTTAATATATTGTTAAATAGACAAGTAAATGCATTATATAGTTAGTATATTGAATTTATAAAAATAGAATCCTTAAACTTATAGATAAGAGAATTATGAAATTCTATAGAAAGTTATTGACATGTATTTTCACTATATGATATTATGAGTTCAACAAAATAATTGGTCAACGAAGACTCCACTGTAGATATATGAAATATATATCTATTTGTTGGAGTCTTTTTATTTTTAGGAGGAACCATTATGACAAATACTAAAGATTTATTGTATTATATTCCAGCTGGTCAATATGGTAAGGAAGGTGTTCTTGCGCTATTAGAACAACATCCAGAAATTAAATTCGTATCTCTTGTAGGTATTGATTTGGCTGGTAATGATACAGATGAAAAAATCCCTATGGCAGCATTCTTTGATGATTATGAAGCATTCTTCGAAGGTCGTGCTGTTCAAACAGATGGTTCTTCTGTAGTACTTACAAATATTGCAACATTGAATAATGCGCGTGTTGATATGTGGGGCGACCCAAGTGTAAACTGGTTCGTTGATTATAACTATGAAAATATCGATGAAGCAACAGGTTTACCAACTGGTACACTTCGTATTCCT